>NZ_JBSFTP010000024.1:0-81044 GCF_053591315.1 Streptomyces sp. NPDC003042 | reverse complement strand
GTTGAAGGTCCCCGCTCGGGGTCCGGGCCGGCGGCCGTCGCCGGACGCCTATTCGCTGCGCGCCGGCGCCTTGCCCTGATAGCCCTGGGCCATGGAACAACTGACGACGGAGCGCCTCGTGCTCGTCCCCCTGGACCCGCAGCGGGCCCGGCTCCTCGCCGCCGGTGTGCCCGGCCCGCAGGCCGGGTGCGCACCCGGATACCCCGACCCCGGGGACCGGGCGGCGGCCGAGCGCTACCTGCGGGTGTTGGCCGAGACGGGCGATCCCCTGCCGTTCGGCGCGTACGAGATCCGGCGGCGCGCGGACGCTCTGACGATCGGCGGCGCCGGCTTCCACGGTCCGGCCGACGCCCGCGGCCGGGTGACGGTGGGATACGGCTTGGTCCCCGCGGCCCGGGGCCGGGGTTACGCCACCGAGGCGCTGCGGGCTCTGCTGGAGCACGCCCGCCGGCACGGTGCGAGCGGCGTCGAGGGCGACACCGACCGGGAGAACACGGCCTCGCGGCGGGTGCTGGTCGCCGTCGGCATGCGGCTGCTGCGCGAGGACGACCGGCTGCGGTACTACGCGGTGGGCTGGGAGCCGTCCCCGCGGGACGCGGCCAGCAGCTGAGGGGTGGTCACCACGCGGGCGAAGCCGCCGCCCTGGAGGTTCACCGCGGTGGCGGCCGTGAGTTCGTCGGCGGTGAGGGCCAGCCCGGCCGGCCCGGTGAGGTCGAAGGTGTGGGTGGCGTCCAGCGGCACCAGGACCCCGTAGCCGAGGTTGCCCGCCATCCGGGCGGTCGTCTCGACGCACATGTTGGTCTGGATCCCGGCGACGACGAGCTGGCCGATGCCCTGGGCGGTGAGCCAGTCGGCCAGGTCCGGGGTGCCGTAGAAGGCGGAGTTGACCGTCTTGGTGATCAGCAGGGACTCGTGGCGGCGGGCCTCCACCAGGTCCTTGAAGGCGTGGCCGGGCTGGTCCGGGGCGAGGGGGGAACCGGGGCGGGAAGCGTGCCGTACGAGGACCACCGGGCGGCCGGTGGCCTGCCAGGCGTCCATCAGCGCGGCGATGTTCTCCTCGGCGGCCGGGTTGTTGCGCGGCCCCCAGAAGGAGGTGTCGTCGAAGCCCTGCTGGACGTCGACGACCAGCAGGGCACTGTTCGCGTCGAGGTCGATCGCGTTCTCTGTCATGGCTCCATCGTGTGCCTCGGCCCCTCGCCGTCACAGGCGCCACGACGACCCGAACCGATGGGATCCTGCCAGCCTGGCAGCACCGTCCGGGACGGCTCTGGCAGCATGGCCGCATGCACCGCGTCGCGATCGTCGCCCAGCCCGGCATCCGGAGCTTCGATCTGGCCGTCATCACCGAGGTCTGGGGCCCGGACCGCAGCCGTGCGGGCGTCCCGCCCTTCGAACTGCGCCGCTGCGCGCTGGGCACCGGCCCCATCGCACTGCCCGGCGGACTGACCCTCACCCCCGACCGCGGCCTCGACTGGCTCAGTGGGGCCGACCTGATCGTCGTACCGGCCCTCGCCGAGCCCGGCGACCCGACGCCCGAGCCGGTGCTCGCCGCCCTGCGGGAGGCCCACGCCCGGGGCGTGCCCGTGGCCGCGCTCTGCGCCGGGGCGTTCGTCCTCGCCGAGGCCGGGCTGCTGGACGGCCGCCGCGCGGTGACGCACTGGTGGCTCGCCCCGCAGCTCGCCGCCCGCTACCCCGCGGTGCTGGTCGAGCAGGCCCCGCTCTACGTCGAGGACGGCGGGCTGTGGACCTCCGCCGGTGTCGCCTCCGGGATCGACCTGTGCCTGCACCTCGTACGCGAGGCCCACGGGGCGGAGGCCGCCGCCGCCATCGCCCGTTCGATGGTGACCGGTCCGTTCCGCACCGGCGACCACGCCCAGTACCTGGACCGGCCGACTCCGGCCGCCGACCGGACCGCCGAGACACTGGCCGCCGTACGGGAACAGGCCCTGCGCCGGCTGCACGAGCCGCTGGACGTGGCCACCCTGGCCCGCTGGGCGGGCATGTCGCCCCGCTCCTTCGCCCGGCACTTCGCGGCGGCCACCGGCACCACGCCCCACCGGTGGCTGCTCGGCCACCGCCTGGACGAGGCCCGCAAACTGCTGGAACGCACCGACCATCCCGTCCCGGAGGTGGCCCGGCGGGCCGGTTTCGCCAGTGAAGTCACCTTCCGTCAGCACTTCGGCGCGCACCTCGGACTGAGCCCCCGCGCGTACCGCGCGGCGGCGGCCACCACACCCGCACCCGGGGACAGTGTTAGAAAGGGCTCATGACCGCACGTTCGGGTCGACACAGGGAAGCGCGACGGGCCCGCCTGCTCGCGCACCTCTCCCTGGCCCGCGGCAGCGTCGCGGGTCAGGTCTTCGCGCTCCAGGCCGTGCTGGTGCTGGTGCTGATCGCCGCGGCCGTGCTGGCCCTGGTGCTCCAGGCGCGCTACGACAGCCAGCGCGACGCCCGTAACCGTTCCCTGGCGGCCGCCGAGGCCTTCGCCCACGCCCCGGGCCTGCCGGCGGCCCTGGCGTCGCCCGATCCGACGGCCGTGCTGCAACCGCTGGCCGAGGGGGCGCGCCGGGCCTCCGGCGTGGACTTCATCGCCGTCATGACCACCGACGGGATCCGCTACACCGACTCCCGGCCCGAGCTGATCGGCCGGCGCGCCGCCGGCGACCTCGCGCGCGCGGCGGCCGGGGAGTCCTTCACCGAGACGTTCACGGGCGATCCCAGTGACGCGGTCCGCGCCGTGGTCCCCGTCCGCGACGCCCGAGGGGCCGTCGTGGGCCTGGTCGCCTCCGGGATAGACGTCCAGAACGTCGGCGACGCGGTCGAGGGCCAGCTCCCGCTGCTGCTCGGCGCGGCGGCGGGCGCGCTGCTGCTGGGCACCGGCGGCGCCGCCCTGGTCAGCGGCCGGCTGCGGCGCCAGACCCGGGGCCTGGGCGCGGCCGAGATGGCCCGGATGAACGAACACCACGAGGCGGTGCTGCACGCCGTACGCGAGGGCGTCCTCATCGTCGGGGCGGACCACCGGCTGCTGCTCGCCAACGACGAGGCCCGGCGGCTGCTGGACCTGCCGGCCGATGCCGAACAGCGGCACGTGAACGACCTCGGCCTCGATCCGCGGACCGCCGAACTGCTGGTCTCCGGAAGGGGCGCGACGGACGAGGTGCACCTGGCGGGCGACCGGCTCCTCGCCGTGAACGTACGCCCCACCAAGCCGTACGACGGCCGGCTCCTGGGCACCGTCATGACCCTGCGCGACACGACCGAGCTCGCCGCGGTCTCCGGGCGCGCCGACGTGGCCCTGGAGCGACTCCAGCTGCTCTACGACGCCGGGGTGCGCATCGGCACCACCCTGGACGTGGTGCGCACCGCCGAGGAGCTGTCGGAGGTCGCCGTCCCCCGCTTCGCCGACTTCGTCACCGTCGAGCTGCTGGAGCCGGTGCTGCGCGGCGACGAGCCCTCGTCCGCCTCCGGAATCCACACCGAGATGCGGCGGGCGGCCATGAGCGGGGTGCGCACCGACCAGCCGCTCCAGCCGGTCGGCGACATCATCCGGTTCGTCGTGCCGACGGCCCCGATGGCGGCCGCCCTGTCCGGCGGGCACGGGGTGCTCGCGGCCGATCTGCACGAGGCCATGGGCTGGCGGGCGCAGGACGCCGACGGGACCAGGACGGCTCTGGAGTACGGACTGCACTCGCTGATCTCCGTACCGCTCCAGGCCCGGGGCGTGGTGCTGGGCATGGCCAACTTCTGGCGGGCCGCCGACACCCCGGAGCCCTTCGACGAGGAGGACCTGTCCTTCGCGGAGGAGCTGGGGACGCGCGCGGCCGTCTCCATCGACAACGCCCGCCGCTTCACGCGCGAGCACGCCACCGCCGTCACGCTCCAGCGCAGCCTGCTGCCCCGGGTGCTGCCCGACGTGAGCGCGGTCGACGTCGCCTTCCGGTACCTGCCCGCGAAGGCCGGGGTGGGCGGGGACTGGTTCGACGTGATCCCGCTGACGGGAACCAGGGTGGCCCTCGTGGTGGGCGACGTGGTCGGCCACGGGGTGCACGCGGCGGCGACGATGGGCCGGCTGCGCACCGCGGTGCACAACTTCTCCACTCTCGACATGCCGCCCGACGAGCTGCTGGGCCATCTGGACGAACTCATCGACCGGATCGACCAGCTGGAGGGCGGCGAGCCGCGCGAGGGCGAGCCGGAGCGGCTCGGTGACGGCGGGGAGGAGACCGCCGGCATCACCGGGGCCACCTGCCTGTACGCCATCTACGACCCGGTCTCGGGCTACTGCACGATAGCCAGCGCCGGACACCCCGGCCCCGCCCTGGTCCACGCCGACGGGCGGGTGGAGTTCCCCGAGCTGCCCACCGGTCTCCCCCTCGGGGTCGGTGGCATGCCCTTCGTGACGACCGGACTGCGGCTGCCCGAGGGGAGCCGGCTCGTGCTGTTCACCGACGGCCTGCTGGAGGACCGCGACCGGGACTTCGACACCGGCCTCGCGCTGCTGGCCGAGACCCTGTCGCGGCCCGGCCGCAGCCCCGAGCAGGCCTGCGCGGACGTGCTGGACGCGCTGCTGTTCCCGGCGCCCAGCGACGACATCGCCCTGCTGATCGCCGACACCCGGCGCCTGGAGCCCAGCCGGATCGCGGAGTGGGACGTGCCCGAGGACCCGGCCGCCGTCTCCCGGGTGCGGGGCGCGGGCGCGGCGCAGCTCGCCGCCTGGGGGCTGGAGGACATCGCCTTCACCGCGGAGCTGATCCTCAGTGAGCTGATCACCAATGCCATCCGGTACGGGACGGCCCCGATCCGGGTCCGCCTGCTGCTCGACCGGAACCTGATCTGCGAGGTCTCCGACGGCAGCAGCACCTCCCCGCACCTGCGGTACGCCGCCAGCACGGACGAAGGCGGCCGCGGGCTGTTCCTCGTGGCGCAGTACGCCGAACGGTGGGGCACGCGCTACACGGAGCGCGGCAAGGTGATCTGGGCCGAGCTGTCGCGGAGCGGGGGCGGTGAGCCGCCGTTGCCGCTGGCGCTGGACCTGGACACTCTGGAGGACATGGCCTGGTGACGGGCCGGCAGGCCCGGTGCCCCGTGCGGCGGCGGCTACGGCGGCTGCGGTGCTACGGCGTCGTGCGGGCCAGGAGCACCGCCACGTCGTCCCCGGGGGCGCTGGGCAGCAGCTGCGCCAGGATGTGCTCGCACAGTGCCTCCAAGGGCTGGTCGGCCTGCTCCAGCGCCCGGGCGAGCCGGTCCAGCCCCTCGTCGAGGTCCCGGTCGCGGGCCTCGATCAGCCCGTCGGTGTACAGCGCGAGCAGGCTGCCGGGAGGCAGGGGCACCTCCTGGGTGCGGAAGTCCTGCCCGCCGGTGCCCAGCGGGGTCCCGGGCGGCCCGTCGAGGAACGTGACCCTTCCGTCGGCGCCCACGACGGCGGGCGGCGGGTGCCCGGCGCGGGCGACGACACAGCCGCCGGTGGCCGGGTCGTGGACGGCGTAGACGCAGGTCGCCATCTCGTCCTCGCCCAGGTCGGCCACGACCGCGTCGAGCGAGCGGAGCATCCGGGCGGGCGGCACGTCGTGGCGGGCGAGGGTCCGCACCGCCGTGCGCAACTGGCCCATGACGGCGGCGGCGTGGATGCCGTGGCCCATGACGTCCCCGATGACCAGGCCGGTGCGGCCGCGGGGCAGCTGGATGACGTCGAACCAGTCGCCGCCGACGTCGTGGTCACTGGCGGGGAGGTAGCAGCCGGTGAGTTCGAGGCCGGGGACCACGGGCAGCGCGCTGTTGGTGAGGCTGCGCTGGAGGGTGAGGGCTGCCTGCCGCTGGGTGGTGTACATCCGGGCGTTGTCGATGTTGAGCGCCGCGCGCGCGACGAGCTCGTCGACGAGTACGCGGTCCTGCGCGTCGAACGGCTCGCGCCCGCGCACCCGGGTCACGACGACCGCGCCGAGCACCTTGCCGCGCGCGACCAGCGGCACCATCCGCGCGGATCCGAGGGTGGAGAGGTAATCGCGCAGGCGCTCCGCGCGCGGGTCGGTGATCAGGGCCGGGATGTCGGAGACGTACAGGTTCATGGGCACGCCCTCGGCGATGACCCGTTCGTAGACCGTCCCGGCCGGGATCTGGAAGGTCTGGCCCGCCGTGAGGGAGGCGGTGGGCGCGGCCGGGTCGGGAAAGGTCGCCGCGAGCCGGCGCATGACCCCGCGCGTGGAGGCGGCGGCCGTGGCCGCCTCGTCGGGGTCGAGCACCGCTTCGAGGAGCTGTACGTCGGCCGAGTCCGCGAGCTGCGGCACCAGCAGCTCCACGATCTCCTGGGCGGTCTGGTTCAGGTCCAGGGTGGTCCCGATGCGGGTGCCGGCTTCGGCGAGGAGGGCGAAGCGGGTACGGGCCCGCTCGGCCTCCAGCTGGGCGCGCTGGCCCTCGGTGATGTCGATGAGCGAGGCGATCAGGCCGAGGCGGCGGCCGCTGCCGTCGAGCAGCGGGGCGTACGAGCAGGACCAGGTCCGGTCGTGCAGGGGGTCCGCGGGGGTGCGTCCGGTGCGGCGGACGTCGACGACGGCGGTGCCCTCCTCCAGCACCTGCCGCATGGTCGCCTCCAGGGCGGTGGCGTTGACCCCGGGCACGACCTCGGTGAGGCGTTTGCCCACGTGCTCGGCGGCGGGGACGCCGTTCATCCGGGCGAGCGCGTCGTTGACCCGCAGGAAGCGCAGGTCGGGGCCGAGGGTGCCGAGCCCGATCGGGGACTGGGTGAAGAGGCTCTGGAGCGCGGCGAGGGAGTCCCGCATGCGCAGGACCTCGGAGGTCTCGACGGCGATGAGCATGGCGCCCGTACGGCCCTGCGGGTCGGCGGCGGGCACGATCCACATCTCCATCGTCACCTGGTGGCCGTCGCGGTGGCGCACGGGCAGGGTGCCGACGACGGTCTCACCGGCCTGGACGCGGCGGGTCAGCTGCTCGGCGAGCTCGCGGTTGGCGTCGGGCACGAGCACAGCGGTACCGAACCGTCCGATGATGTCCTGCGGACGGTGACCCAGCAGGTCCTGCGCGGCCAGCGACCACTCCACGACGCGCCCGTCCGCGTCCTCCCGCCACAGGGCGATCGGCAGCAGCTCGCGGAGCACACCGGCGTACCCGACAGCCGCCACCGGCTGATCGGGCACCTCGCTCGTCGAGTGGAAAGCGTCCAACGCACCGACCTCACCCCGGGGGGCCTGATACCTACCGATTCACCCTATCCGAGGGCTCCGCGCGGGGCGCTGCGTGGACCAGGTCCGCCCCTACAGCCCCGGCCTCCCATAACTGTTGCTTCTGCTTCGAAGAAGATCCATCTATTGGACTTATGTACGAGCGTGTCCGAGAGTGAAGGGGCCGACCCCGGCGACGACGGAAGGAACCCTGTGCTGATGAACGAGAAGGCATGGCGCCCCGAGGACCTCACCCGGCTGTTCGTCGAGCGCGCCAACGCGGCCGACGCGGCCGGCATCGCCGCGCTCTACGAGGAGAACGCGGTCATGGCGTATCCGACGGGCAGCCTCACGGTCGGCCGGAAGGCCATCCAGGCCCTGTGGGAGCAGGTGCTGGTCCACGCACCGCACTTCGAGCGGGAGAGCCCGCTGCCGACCCTGATCGCCGAGGACATCGCGCTCACCTCGACCCCGCCGAAGGACGGCGCGGGCGCCCGGGCCCAGGTGGTCCGCCGCCAGCCCGACGGAAGCTGGCTGCGCCTCCTGGACCAGCCGGAGTTCGCCCCGCCCGCGCCGGGGAACACCCCCTAGAAGTCGGCCAGCACCCGGGCGTCGGCCCGGCCGACGGACTCCAGTTCCCACATGTCGCAGTACAGGCGGCGGATGTACTCGATGTCGGCGTTGCGGGCGTGCGCCTCCGTGGCGGGATAGAGCACCGTCAGCTCGAACGACCGCTCCCGGTTGATGTCCCCGTCCTTGTCACGCCACTGTCCTCTGCCTTCCTGGATCGTCAGTCCCGACGGGAATCTGGGCGTGACGACCTCGGCGACGAAGGTGTTGAACTCCTCGTCCGTGATGGGCGGGTGGCCGTTGTGGCGGCCGGTCCCGAAGTACAGCTGGGTCGACACGAAGGGCATGCCCTGCTCGGTGGCGCTCTCCTGCGCCGCCGCCGGGGCGACACGTGTATCCAGGCCGGTGCCGGACGTGGGTCCCGCGAGGGCGAGGAGCAGTACGACCGCCGCGAAGACGGTGGCCGCGGGCATCGATACCCGTGCGTTGCGCATGTGGATCAGTCCCTGTCTGTTGGAGTGGGGAAGTACCGGTCGGGGGTGGCGGCCCCGACCGCCGGGGCGGGCAGGGACTCGAGCAGGAAGGCCGCCGCGTCCCGCAGCGGGCGCGGGGCGTCGGCGCGCCGGAGCAGGCCGGTGGCCGTCCGGCGGAGCGTCTCGGTCGTCCGTACGGACCCGATACGGGCGGCGCGGGGGGCGAGGTCCGCGATGAGGTCCTCCGCTTCGCTCCAGGCCCCGGCCCCCGCCAGGGCCGAGAGGAGCTCCGCGGTGAACAGGTGCCGGTAGGAGGGGCCGGGAGCCGTGGCCGCCCGGTGCAGGAGCGCGATGGCCTGGTCCCACCGGTGCAGCCGGGCCAGTACCCAGCCCCGGTGGCCGAGCAGTTCGCTCTCGTCGATCCACCAGGCCCAGTGCGGGTCGCGGCGGGAGACGCCGTCCAGGAACCGGCTCCGCGCGCGGGAGATCAGCTCCAGCGGCTCCCGGTGGCCGCCCAGCACGGCGGTGGCGTGCGCCTGGCGGATCAGGACGAGGCTGGCGACCCTGGCGGGCAGCGGCCGAGGACCGGTCACCCGCGCGGCGGTCTCCAGGGCGGTCCGCGGATGCCCGGTGTGGGTGGTGAGCATGCTGTGGTTCAGGAGCACCAACCGGGCCGTCCAGCGGTCGCCGCACAGACCGGCCAGGGCCAACGCCCGGGCGTTCATCCGGTGGGCCCGGCGGTAGAGGCCCGCGTCGAAGAGGATCCAGCCGATGACCTCGCACAGCTCGGAGAGGGCCGCGAGCCGGTCACCGTCGTGGCCGCGCAGGTGTGCGGGGTCGGCCGCCACGTCCGGGATGCGCCGCACGGCCTCGCGCACGGCGGGCACGGCGGCCGTCGCGCCCTGCGCGGTGTCGATGGCCACGAGGCGCTGCGTGGTGCGTAATGCGGACAGGACCGCTTCGTCGCGGTCCTCGTGGCGCGGTGTCATGACAGGAGGCGGGCTTCGGCGCGCCCGGGGTGGTCCTCGCCGAGGGCGGTGAAGGAGGCGGCCACTTGGCTCAGCCACTCCACCTCGTCGCGGAAGTCGTCGTAGGGCGGGCGCGCCGGGATGTCCGACGCGTCGTCCGGTTCCGCCCGCTCCTCGGCGGGACGGCTCAGTACGGCGCGCAGTTGCAGCGCTTCGCCCAGGGGCGAGGTGGGGTCGTCGGGCAGGCCCAGGGAGCGGGCCACGCGGGAGAAGTCGGCGAGGGAGAGCGAGGCGCGGAGCATCAGCTGCGCGTCGCGTATCTCGATGACGCGCCGGTAGAGGCGGTAGTGCGGGTCGCGGGGCGGTACGAGGTCACGCGGCCAGGAGCGCGGCGGGTCCAGCGCGATGTCCGGCGAGGCCTGGTAGAGCGCCCACCACAAGGGCCGCAGGCGCAGGTAGGAGCGGTAGCTGCGGATCCATCCCCGCGCGCGGGTGACGTGGATGCCCCAGGAGGGGATGGTCCAGCCGGTGATCTGTAGCAGGGCGCCGATGCTGCCGCTCGTCCACTGGACGGGGTCGAGGGCGGCTCCGTCGTAGTGCAGCCGGGTGCCGGCGATCTGGATGCCGCGCGTGACGCAGTAGACGAGGATGAGGCTCGCGCCGACGGTCACGGTGCGCATGCCGACCTTGAGCCACTGCCGGTTGGCCAGCTTCGTGAAGCGCAGGGACAGCCGTACGGTCTCGAACTGCCCCACGGCGCAGATCAGCAGGTAGAACGACATGTACAGCGCGTACCTGCCGTCCTGGATGCTCAGCAGGATCGTCGAGGTGGCCGTTTCGGACTTCGTCGCGGGGCCGACGGCCAGGGACACGGTCACCAGCACGCACAGCGCGGCGCCGAAGAGCAGCACGCGGCGGCGGGCCATGCGCCGGGCCTCGGCGGGCGGGGACGACCAGTAGACGAGGACGACCTGCTGGGCGGCGGTGAGCACGACCACCGCGACCTGGGTGATCAGCGAGGTGATGTTCGGGAGGCCCAAGAAACCGGAGATGTGCAGCCGCAGGGCGTCCAGGTCGACCAGGAAGCTGATCCCGGAACAGAGGAAGTAGACGCACAGCGCCCACAGGGCGATGTCGTGCCTTCTGCGCAGCAGGTCCGGAAGCCGGTAGGCGAAGGCCGCGAGCCCGCCGACGGCGCAGACCCACGCGAGGACTCCGTAGATCACAGCCACCCCTGGTCCGGCCTGCCGAGACCGCTTTCGATGCGGGCGACGATCTCGGCGGCCTCGTCCGGGACGCCCCAGGCCCGTTCGTCCCACCGTTTCGTGGCCCGGGCCAGGATCAGCGATGCCATGGTCTCGGCTTCCTGCTCCTCGTCGTCGCTGTAGCGGGAGCGCATGAGCATGCTCCGTACGTCCGCCGGGTCGACGTCGGAGAACAATTGGCTCGGATCGCTCTGGTCCAGTTGTACGGACCCGCTGTGCTCCAAGGCGATATGGGACAGTTCGTGGGCGATGATGTGTTCTTTGTGTGACGGCGAAGCCGCCTTCTCGAACACGATGATGTCGAAGTCATCCATTTTCAGCCAGATGCCGAAAAGGTGGGGCTCCGGGAAAGGTGACGAAATCAGATGAATGGGACGCCGGCGCTCTTCACTCAGATAATGGTGGAGTTCGTCGATGCCGCAACCGTGCTCCATGCCCCACTGCGCGAGCATCCCCTCGCAGGTACGGCGGACCTTCTTCAGGCGCCGCCTGATCCGTCGGTCCTCCGACGTCGGGAACGCAGAGCAGGGTAACTTCATCCTCAGTCCTCCGGCGAACCCCAGCGCGGCCGCCCTAGCCCGGTCATGCTGTTGCCTTCACCCCTGGCCGACCGGGAAAGAGATGAGTCGTCATCTCGGAAATGCCGTACCGCACGGCCCCTCGATTCCCGAGCAGACAACGCCGCCATGATGCCATACGGTCAACAGTGCGATGTCTGCGGCGAGTTCCATCCGGCCATTCCCCCCGCCGGATTTACCTCGACATGTCGGCCGCGCCGAGGACGGACGCGATGCCCTGTGCGAGGGAGGGGATTCGGTGGGCCGCGATTCCCGCGATGTTGATCCGGCCGGACGTCGTGCCGTAGATGGCGAATTCCCTGCGCAGCCGCAGCATCTGCGGCGCCGTCAGCGGCAGCATCGAGAACATTCCCTTCTGGCGCGCGAGCGATTCGGCCCGCACCTCGTGGCCCAGCGCGCTCAAGTGCACGGTCAGGTCCTTGCGGTTGGCGGTGATCCGGCCCCGCATCACCTCCAGTTCCGCCTGCCAGGCGGCCCGCAGTCCGTCGTCCTCCAGGATCGTCGTCACGACGGCGGCGCCGTGCTCGGGCGGCATCGAGTACAGGGTCCGGGCGGCGTTCTGCAGCGCCGTCTCCGCGTGCCGCACCGCCTGGCCCGAAGCGCCGACGACGATGGCGCAGCCGGTGCGGTCGCTGTAGAGGCCGAAATTCTTCGAACAGCTGACGGCTATGAGCATTTCCGGTACGCGCGCCGCCAGCATGCGCGTGGCCAGCAGGTCGGCCTCCAGCCCGTCGCCGAGCCCGTGGTAGGCGAGGTCGACGAACGGAACCCAGCCGCTCTGGACGGCGAGGTCGGCCAGCGCCTCCCACTCGTCCGGCGAGGGGTCGACGCCCGTGGGGTTGTGGCAGGACCCCTGGAGCAGGACCACGTCGTCGCGCCGCGCCCCGCGCAGCTCGCGCAGCACGCCGCTCGCGTCGAAGCCGCCGCCGGCGTCGCACCAGCCGTAGGTGCGCACCTTCAGCCCGGCGGCCTCCAGGATGGGCCGGTGGTTGACGTAGGCCGGGTCGCTGATCCACACCGTGGTGCCGGGGCGGGTGCGGCAGATCAGATCGGCGAGCAGTCGCAGCGCGCCGGAGCCGGCGACGGTCTGCACCGCCGCGGCCCGGTCGGCCGCTCCGTCCGGGCCCGGGCCCATGACCATGGCGAGCAGGGCGCGGTTGAAGGCCGCGTTGCCGGAGAGCCCCCGGTACTCCTTGGACGCGGAACGCTCCGCCAGCCGGATCTCGGCCGCGCGTACGGCGGCCATGACGGGGGTGCGGCCGGTGTGGTCGCGGTAGACGCCGAGGACGAGGTTCATGCGCTCGGGCCGCTCGTCGGCGCCGAACTCGTACGTCAGGTCCCACAGCGGGTCGGTGGGCGGCGGGGGGAGGAGCTCAAGCATCTGCGGGCACCTTGGTCGTGGGGCGGCGGTTGGCGAGGACGACGCCTGCGGTGATGAGGGGGACGCCGATCAGCACGGCGAGGGTCGGTGATTCGTCGAGCAGGGGAATGGCGAGCAGCACGACGGCGACGGGGCTGAGGCTTCCGACGACGGAGCTGCGCTCGGCGCCCAGGCGGCGGATGGCGAAGGCGTACAGCAGGCCGGCGCACAGTCCGACGCCGAGGCCCTGCACCACGAGGAACATTGCAATGTCACCTGTGGCGGCGTGCGCCAGACCCGTCGGGAGCACCCCGGTCAGGATCAGGAGCCCGATCACCGCGAAGGAGGGCAGGCACAGCAGTCCGATCGACCCGACGGGATCGAGGTCCACGTCCCGCAGGCCGACCGTGTACAGGGCCCACAGCCCGCTGGCCACCAGGAGCAGGCCGGCGCCGGCCAGCACGTCCGTGTCCACGGGGACGACGTAGCGCCAGACGAGGGCGGCCACCCCGGCCGCGATGAGCGCGAGCCCGGCCGGCTGCGTACCGCGGGGCAGGCCGTGACCCCGGGCGACCATCAGCGCGGAGACGAACAGCGGGACCATCCCGGGGACGATCGAGCCGACGAAGGCCGCGGAGGTCAGGGCGCCGCCCTGCATGGCCGCGAGGAAGAACGGCACCCCGGCGCCACAGATGATCTTGGCGGCGGGGCCCGGCCGCACCGCCGCGATGCGGCGACGGCGTCGCCACAGCGCGGGCGCCAGGACCAGCAGGGGTACGCCGAAGCGCAGCAGGGCCGCGTCGGCGGGCAGGAGCGTGGAGGCGGCCAGGGCGCGGGCGCTCAGCGCGAAGGCGGCCCAGATGGACACGGTCACCAGTAGCGCCAGCATGCCGACGGCCTGCGGGGAGAGCCGGCGGCGGCTGCTGCCCGGCGGCCCGGGAGGGGCGGCCGCCAGGGTGTTCGTCGCGACCAAGGGAGATGCTCCAGCCTCTGGGACCCGTCCGGTCCGTTCCCTGCAACGCTAGGGCTTGAGGCGGGGCAGCCGATTGCCAGTTCTGTCTCCCGGACGTACGTTTGGGGCAGGATCTGCCAAGGAGTGGCCATGGACGCAGTCGATCTGCAGATCATCCGGGAATTGCAGGCCGACGGACGGCTGTCCAACCAGGATCTGGCCGACCGCGTCCGGCTCTCCCCCTCCCCCTGCCTGCGCCGCGTCCGGCGCCTGGAGGAGGCGGGCCTCATCCGCGGCTACACGGCCATGGTCGACCAGGTGGCCTTCGGCCTCCCGGTCACCGTCTTCGTCCGCATCCGCCTGGAACGCCACACGGCGGAGGCGGTCCGGCTCTTCGAGGAGCACGTCGCGGTCATCGAGCACATCCAGGACTGCTACCTGATGGCGGGCAGCAGCGACTACCTGCTGCGCGTCGTCATCGAGGACCTGGAGGCCTACGAGGCCCTGGTCCGCCACCGGATCCACGCCATCCCCGGCATCGCCTCGATCGAGTCGAGCTTCGCGTTCGGCAGCGTCAAGCAGTCCCGTACGTACCCCCGCCCCAAATAGTCTAAAAATCTATTCTAGAAATAGAGCTCTACGGGCCACACTCTCCCCATGACCGGTCGCACACCCGGCGTACCGCCGGAACCCTTCGGCGGTCACCGCCACCACCCCTCGGCACCTGCCGGCTTCGGGCCTCCGCCCGAACCGTTCGAGCAGCGACCACTTGGTCAAGTCCCGTACGGGCAGCCGCGGCCCAAGGTCCGCCCGGCCGTGGTCGTCGCGGCGCTGATCGGCGTCCTGCTGCTCATCGGTGGCGGCGTGTACCTCACGGCCGGCGGTGAGCGCGGCAAGCCCGTCGCGCAGGAGGGCCAGAAGGGCAAGGAGGGCAAGGAATCGGCCACGCCCTCCGTTTCACCCTCCGTCGACCAGGGCGACGGCACGGGCTCCGGTGTCGGCCCCTCCGTCTACGATCCCAATGCCGGCATCCAGCCGGGTGAGGCGCCGGTCTGGCTGCGTGACAACCAGACCGAGGTCGTCGGCGGGGGAGTCTCGCAGTACGGTCCGTGGCGCGTGGGCGACGTGGTCGTCAAGGCGATGGAGAAGGAGGTCACCGCCTACGCGGTGGCCGACGGTCAGGAGAAGTGGAAGGTCTCGCTGCCGACACCGCTGTGCGGGGCGCCGCGGGCTCCGTCCACGGACGACAAGCTGGTCCTCGGAGTGCGTGAGGACGATTCGACGTCCTCACACTGCACGGCCCTCCAGCAGATCGACCTGGCCACGGGCAAGGCGGGGTGGAGGACGCCGGTGCCGCCGGAGAACTCCTCCGACAGGAATCTGGCGTTCGAGATGGCGATCAGCGGTGACACCGTCGCCGTCGCCCGGTCGGCCGTCATGAGCGGCTTCTCGGTCACGGACGGCCGCAAGCTCTTCGGTACGTCGAACACGAACGGCTGCAGCCCGGACACGTTCGCCGGCGGCTCGCGGCTGATCGCCGTACGCAACTGCTTCGACCCGAAGGGCTCCCTCTCGTCCGCACAGGTGATGGTCCAGGAAGTGGACCCGGCGACGGCCGTCCCCAAGTGGAGCCACCAGTACGGCAAGGGCTGGGCCATCGGCCGCGTCCTCGCCGTGGACCCACTGGTCGTCGCCGCCTATCACAAGGACAACAAGGCCTGGAACATCACGGCGTTCACCGCGGAGGGCCAGATCCGTTCGCAGAGCGACGCGGCGTTCGGGGTCAGCGGCCGGTGCAACGGATGGGGCAACGGAAGCGACCGCCTCCAGGACTGCCACGCCTCCGTGGCCGACGCCGACACGCTGTACATCGGCGCGGGCAAGGCCGACGGCAGCCTCGGCATCGACGACACCAACCAGGTGGTCGCCGTCGACCTGAACACGGCCAAGGAGAAGTGGCGCACCGCCCCGCAGCCCAAGGGCCGCACCATGTGGCCGCTCGCGGTCGAGGACGGCAGGATCGTCGTGTACGTCTCGCCCGGCAGCGGCGAGGCGGGTGCGGTCGTGTCTCTCGCACCGGCCGACGGCGCCTCGCAGCCGGTCCTGCGGAGCCCTGCCGCGGCCGCCGGCGCCGAGGGCGTCTTCTACACCCACAGCGTCCGCATCGCCTGGGCGGGCGGACGGCTGTTCCTGCTCAACGGCCGCGTGTACAGCCCGGAGCCCGGGAAGGCGAGCCGCGCGATCCTCTCCTTCGGCAAGTAGGCCGGCAGGCGTGTACGTACGGAAACAGGCACCGGCCGTCGTCCCGGGCCGCATCAGGAGGGCACTGTGCACAACCCGCCGGACCCCAGTCAGAACCCGTACCGGCAGACGGAATACGGCCCCGCGCAGCAGGGTCCGGCCCGCGGCCCGTACCAGCCGCCCTTCCCGCCGTATCCAGTGGGCGCGGGCGGCGCGATCGGGACGCCCAGGCGGCAGCAGGACGGCAAGAGGCGCAGGACCGTCGTCGTCGGGCTCTGTGCGCTGACCGCCGTGGCGGTCACCGCTGCCGTCGTCGGCTTCGTGGTCGTCGGGCACAAGGGCAAGGACCGCCCACCGGCGGCCGCCCCCGCCTCCCCGTCCTCTTCCACGTCCTCTTCCTCGTCCGCCAACCCGCTCATCGCGGGCTGGAAGACCGTGGTCAATCCCAAGCACGGCACCGCTTTCGACGTCCCTCCGGAATGGGAGGTCGCCTCGCCCGACATCTTCAGCGGCTACTCGGACAACAAGGACCCCGACAAGGTCCTCATCGGGCACACGGCACCCGCCTTCTACAAGTCGAAGTGGTGCAGCATCGACGCGGACGGCGACGGGCAGGTCACGGACGTCAGGCTCGCCGCCGTCGGTACCAAGGGCGCCGACGGCGCCAAGGACACCGCCGAGGTCGCCGAGAAGACCGCGCCGACCTGGGTCTACGCCGCGTACACCCAGCCGGACAAGAGCCTGGTGAAGTGGGACAAGCCGGTGGAGTTCACCACGAAGTCCGGAGTCAAGGGAAGTTACGTCAAGGCCCGCTCCGAGGGAGCCGTACAGTCCCACCGGTGCTCTGGCGACGGCCAGGCGGTCGTCTTCGGTTTCAAGAACTCCAAGGGCGGCTTCGTCGCGTGGGACTTCTACGGACGGACGGGCGTGCCGGGCGCCGTCGGCGACGACCTGATCATGCGCATCCTGAGCACGGTCCGCCTCGCGGGCGATCCGGCGGAGCCCGCGCCCCCGCTCTGACCGGCGGAGCCGGACCCCCGACCGCGCCGACGGCCGGGTCGGTTCAGCGCAGTTGGCGGCGGACCAGGTCGTGGAAGAGGCCCGCCGTGTCGGCGAGCAGTTCGGCCGGTGGGCCCTGCTGGACGATGCGGCCGTTCGCCATGGCGATCACCCGGTCGGCGTCCATGATCGTGGACAGCCGGTGGGCGATCACGATACGGGTGGCGGCCAGGGTGCGGGTGGATTCGATGACCACGCGCTGGGTCTCGTTGTCCAGCGCGCTGGTGGCCTCGTCGAAGAACAGGACGCGAGGCTTGCGGATGAGGGCCTGCGCGATCATCAGCCGCTGGCGCTGTCCGCCCGAGACGGTGCCGCCGCCGTCGGACAGCATGGTGTGCATGCCCATCGGCATGGCCTTGATGTCCTCGGCGAGGCCTGCCATCGCGGCGGCTTCCCACGCCTCCTCGAGCGAGAACGTCCCGGCGCCGCGGATGCAGTCGAGGATCGAACCGGTGAAGGGCTGGGCGTTCTGCAGGACGACGCCGCACTGGCGGCGCACGGCCGCCTGGTCGAGCGCCGCCAGGTCCTGGCCGTCGTACAGCACACTGCCTTCGGAGGGTTTGTCGAAGCCGATGAGCAGCCTCAGCAGTGTCGATTTGCCGCAGCCGCTGGCCCCGACGATCGCGACGAACTCGCCTTGGCGGACGCGGAAGCTGACGTCGTCCAGGACCAGCGGGCCGTCGTCGCTGTAGCGGTAGGACAGGCCGCGGGCCTCGACGGCGCCGGTCAGCTCGCCCGGTCGGGTACTGGAGCTGCCCGCCTCGGGCATCTCGCGCAGGACCGGCTTGATCTGCTCGAACATCGGCAGCACCGCGGCGGCCGAGATGAGCGCGCCGGTCAGCTGCGTGACCGAGGACAGCAGCATCGTCAGGGCGGTGCTGAAGGTGAGGAACGCGCTGGCGGACATGGCGCCGCGGGCCGGCCCGGCCAGCAGCATGAACATCACCAGCGTGCACAGCGGCAGGTAGACGGCGCCCAGCACCGTGATGACGTTCTGTACCCGGCCGATGCGCTGCTGCAGGTCCCGGGTACGGGCGAACTCCCGTGCCCAGGCGGCGTAGGCGAAGCTCTCGGCCGCCGCGACCCGCAGCTTGGGCAGTCCGCGCAGGGTCTGGAAGGCCTGGTTGTTCAGCTGGTTTCCGAGCTTGATCAGCCGGCGCTGATAGCGCAGCTGCCACAGTCCCAGAGCGAGGAAGACCACCGCGATGACGACGAGCATGGCGACCGCCGCCATCGCCAGCGGCACGCTGTAGACGAGCAGCAGCACGAGGTTCATCGTGCCGACCGCGCTCGCCTGCACGCAGACCGAGCCGATACCGGCGAGCACGCGGCGAATCGAGCTGATGCCCATGGCCGCACTGGCCAGTTCGCCGGTGGAGCGGCCGGCGAAGAACTTCGTCGGCAGCCGCAGCAGCCGGTCCCACACCGCCGGCTGCAAGGTGGCCTCGATGCGGCCCTCCATGCGCAGGATGGAGACGTTCTGGAGCAGCATGAAGGCGGCCGAGACGACGCTGGTCGCGATGAGCGCCACGGCGGTCTGCACGATGAGGCCGGTCTCGGCCTGGGGGACGTACTGGCCGAGCACCTTGCCGGTGGCGATGGGCACCAGCGCGCCCAGGAGCACGGCGACGAGCCCGCCCAGGATGAGGCTGCGCAGCTCCGAGCGGGTGCCGCGCACGCTGAAGCGGAGCAGCGCCGGCAGGCCCACCCGCCCGTCGGGCAGGGGGCGGTAGAGCATGACGGCGTACGGTTCGAAGGTGGCCTCACCCGCCTGACCGCCACCCTTACCGCCCTTACCGCCCTTACCGCCCTCACCGCCCTTGCCGACGCGCTCGCGCCTGCCGGTGGCGGGATCGACCGCCTCGTAGCCTCCGCGCCGCCACAGCAGGGCGACCGGCGTCCCGTCCTTCTCGCGCCGGCCGACCAGGGGACCGCTGTTCTCCCGCCACCAGCGCCCGCTGAGCCTGACCACGCGGGTGCGGATCCGCGAGGCGAGCGCGATGCGTTCGACGGGGTCCATCTGCTCGGACGTACTCGCCTCGCCCGGTTCGGACAGGGTGATGCGGGCCTCGTCGGCGACCAGGCGGCACACGGCGAAGGTCGCGTCGACGCTCGCGCCACGGTGGGAAGGGCTGCCGGAGCGGTCGATGGAGGCCAGCAGCGTGCGGTCCGCGTGGGTCCGGGCTGCCCGCCCGGCCGCGATTCCGGCCGCCGTACGGTCCTCGTGGGCGCGTTCGAGCTGCTCGATCCAGTGGTCCAGGGCGTACAGCAGCCGGTACTGCTGGTCGACCATGCCCTGCCACATCGCCGCGTCGACGAGGAGGGCGTCGGCCATGCCCTCCTCGTAGACGGCGCCGTACTGCACGCTGCCAGGACTGATCCGCATCCACAGGATGTCGTCGTCGGCCCCGCCCTGCCCGGTGGTGGCGCGGCCGTCCAGGGGTGCCTCGTACAGCACGCGCAGGCCACGGCCGACGCCGCGCGCGAAGGCCTCCTCCAGAGGGCTCGACTGTCCTGCGGGGGCGCCGTACTCGCCTTGTTCGGCCCACCACTGAGGTGACGTGGCACCGTATTCCGCTGCGGGCAGCTCCCGCAGTTCGATGCGGCGCAGCCGGCACCCCTGCAGGGGTCGGCCGACCAGGGTGTGCTCCGGGCCCTCGGCCGGGCCCAGCAGCAGTGTGCCCGCCTCCAGCCGGCCCAGGAAGTGCCAGTGTCCGGCCTGAGCGGCGTCGACGGCGAAGAGGTCCAACTCGCCCTGTACGACGAGCCACAGGACGAGCGGACCCTCCAGCGGCAGGCTGCGCAGGCCGGTGCAGTCGACCGGCGAGCCCAGTGCGCCCAGGGCCTCGACGACCGGGTCGAGGGGTGGGGCGACGGTGGCGTGGTGCGGGTACGTCACCTCAGTGCTCCTTGACCAGTTCGGCGTACGGGCCCTGCGCGGCGACCAGATACTCGTGCCGGCCGCGTTCCACGACCGTGCCCCGGTCGAGGACGACGATCTCGTCGCTGTCGCGCACGGTGCTCAGCCGGTGGGCGATGACCACACAAGCGCAGCCGCGGCGGCGCAGGTTGTCGATGATGACCTGCTCGGTCACCGCGTCCAGCGCGCTGGTCACCTCGTCGAGGACCATGACGCTGGGGCGGCGCACCAGCGCCCGGGCGATCTCCAGGCGCTGGCGCTGGCCCCCGGAGAAGTTCCGGCCGTCCTGCTCGACGCGGCTGTGGATGCCGCCGGGGCGGCGGGCGACCACGTCGTGGACGGCGGCGTCCTGGAGGGCGGCGATGACGGCCTCGTCCGGGACGGAGGGGTCCCACAGCGCGATGTTGTCGCGGACGGTGCCTTCGAAGAGGAAGACGTCCTGGTCGACGAAGGAGACGGAGGCGGCCAGTGCGCCGCGCGGGATGTCCTGCAGCCGCATCCCGTCGATGCGGATGGCTCCTTCCCAGGGGGTGTGGAGGCCGGCCATCAGCCGGGAGACGGTGGACTTGCCGCTGCCGGAGCCGCCGACGAGCGCGACCTGCTGCCCGGGTCCGACCGAGAGCGAGAAGCCCTTCAGCAGCGGGGCGTCCAGGGGGCTGTAGCCGAAGGTGATGTCGTCCAGCTCCACATGGCCCTTGAGGCGGCGGGTTCCGGCGGCGGGTTCGCGCCGCGAGTAGACCGGGTCGACGGGGAAGTTCTCGACGTCCTTGAGGCGGGCGACGTCGGCCGCGAAGTCCTGGATCCGTCCGGCGACGCCGTTCAGGCGCGTGATCGGCGCGGTGAAGCTGGTCACCAGGGCCTGGAAGGCGACGAGCAGACCGATGGAGAGGTGCCCTTCCACCGCCCGCAGGCCTCCGATCATCAGGATCAGCGCGCTGTTGAGCGCCGCCAGCGTGGGCGCGACGATCGCCAGCCACGCGCTGGGCACACCGAGCCTCTGCTGCACGTCGAGGGTGACCGCGTGCTGTCCGGCCCAGCGGCGGAAGAAGCCGTTCTCACCGCCGGTGGCCTTCATCGTCTCGATGAGCTGGAGGCCGCTGTAGGACGTGTTCGTCAGCCGGGCGCTCTCGGCGCGCAGCTTCTGGGTACCGGTGGCCCGCAAGTGGATCACGATCCGCATGGCCGCCACGTTGAGCAGGGCGATCAGCACGCCGACGACGGTGAGCTGCGGATCGTACGTCCACAGCAGCACCGCGTAGAGCACGACCACCACGGCGTCCACGCCGGCGGCGGCGAGGTCTCGGGAGAGGGTCTCGGCGACCGCGTCGTTGGACTGGAGGCGCTGGACCAGGTCGGCCGGGTTGCGCTGGGAGTAGAAGGTGACCGGAAGCCTGAGGAGGTGCCGCAGGAAGCGGGCACTGCCCAGGGTGGAGGAGATGATGCGCCCGCGCAGCAGATTGGCCTGCTGGAGCGCGGTGAGCGTCCCGGTGAGCACCAGGGTGACGGCCATCGACGCGAACAGCACGCCCAGCAGGGACGTCTGCTCCCCGATGAGGAACATGTCGATGTACGTACGGCTCAGGGCCGGCGCCGAGGCGCCGACGGCCACCAGCAGGAGGCTGGAGATCACGGCGGCGGCCATGGTGCCCGAAGTGCCGCGCAGGCGGGCCGGCATGGCGCCCAGGACGCCCGGCTTGCGGCCGCCGCGGCGAAAGCCCTCGCCGGGCTCGAAGGTGAGCACGACACCGGTGAAGCTGGTGTCGAACTCCTCCATGGGGATGAACCGGCGGCCCTTGCCGGGGTCGTTGACGTACACGCCCCTGCGGCCGAAGCGGCGGCCCGTGCCGTCGTAGACGACGTAGTGGTTGAACTCCCAGAAGAGGACGGCCGGGGCGCTCACCTCGGCGAGCGCGGCCAGGTCCATCTGCATGCCCTTGGCCTTCAGCCCGTAACCGCGGGCGGCCTTGAGGAGGTTGCTGGCGCGCGAGCCGTCGCGGGAGACGCCGCAGGAGATGCGCAGCTCCTCCAGGGGGACGAAGCGGCCGTAGTGGCCGAGGACCATGGCCAGGGCGGCGGCGCCGCACTCCACCGCCTCCATCTGGAGCACGGTGGGGGTGCGCACGGGCCGGGGCGTCCTGCCCCTGGGGGCGGGCGCGGATCGGCGGCGCGTGCCGCCCTTGGGCTCGGGGCGGTGGCGCCGACGTCCGGCGGGAGGGAGCTGGGGCGCTCCCACGGGAGCCCCTGTCCGCGGGGCGCTCACGGCAGAAGCCAGTCGACGGGGCGCTGTGCGGCGAGGTGGACGGCGCCGGTGACCGGCGTCGTGGAGTCGACGGCGTGCGGGGGCCCGTCCGGGGAGGACCACCGGTAGCCGGACGTGGTGGCGGAGGACCGCTCCAGTTCCACGAGCACCGCGACCGGGTTGCCCTGTCGGGTGAACGCCTCGGCGAGCCCTCTGTCGCCGAGGAAGCCGCTGATCTGCGCCTGTGTCTGGGGCGCGCGCCCGACCGCCTTGACGCGGCCGCGCAGCACGCCGAACCGGTGCTGGGGGGCGGACTGGACGCTCAGGTCGACCGGGGCGCCCACGGTGATCGCCCCGCCGCTGCCGCCCGGCACGTACAGCACGGCGACCAGCGGGTCGTCCGCGTTCTTCACGCGTTCCACGGTCGCCACGTCCGCGCCGGCCGTGACGACCGCGCCCACCTTGGCGAGCAGTGTCGTCAACCGGCCGCCGGTCACCGCGCGCACGGGCCGGTCGCCCTGCTCCGTGCGGACGTTGAGCAGGGGCGCGCCGGTCTCCAGAAGCCGTCCCTCCACGGCGAGGACCGCGGTCACCTGTCCCGCGACGGGGCTTTGCAGCACGTAGCTGCCGTCGGCGTGGGTGAGGATTCCGGGTGCGCTCAGCTTGGAGGACACGGTGCCGGTGAGGGCCCAGAAGGTCGCGGCGGCCATGACGACGACCGTGACGGCCAGTACGAGCCGCCCCTGGGGGCGCGCGAAGCGTACGGGCAAATCGAGTTCTTCGGGCGATTGCAGCTTGGAAAGAGCCTTTTGGCGAAACTGCACGGACTATTCCTTCAACTGCATTCGTTTCGGTCGGGCATGCGGGCACCCGTGAACCCCGGAGCCGTGGGGGATGCTCCGGGGTTCATGGGTTCGTGGGATATCCCACTCAGCGACCGGTGTTCACCGAAACGCCGGTGATGTTCGAGACCAGGCCGGGGGCGTAGGCGACGAGGCCCTGCGTGGCCTGGACGGTGTCGAGGGAGCCCACGACACCCAGGACGCTGCTGACGTCGCTGGTCACAGCGCCGGCCAGGCCACCGTTCACGCTGATGATGCCGCCGGAAACGGCGTCCAGCTCGGTGTCGGCGATCTCGCGGGTCTCGATGTCGTGACGCATTATGCGCACCTTTCATTTGTCGGGGGATTCTCACCGCGACAGGCCGACGGTCCGGAATTCAACCGTCATTTCTTTGGCTGCCTCGGTGCGCACGATGAAAGCACGCGAACGGGTGGCCCGGCCAATCCTGTTGACGCCCTCCGAGGGGCGGACGGGCACCTCTGACGACGGGTGTGCAGCTTCATTCACCGAAAAGTGACGACTTCTTCACAAGATCGAGTAACAGATACGCGCCGCCCGTTCCCTACATGGAACACAACGGGGCAAACCCACACCAAACAGATGGATCATTTCCGGCATATCGGTGAGCTGTGATGGCGGACGCCCGCGGTCACGCACACGATGTGCAGATTTTCGGGAGGCGCGCGGGGTGATGGGCCCATCACGCCCGGTGCGTTCCCCGGGCAGCGTCGAGCGGCCGCGGGGCGTCCCCACGGCCTCGGTGACGACCGGCTATCGGACGGCCTCGGCCGCCGCCTCGAAGGCCGCGTAGGCCGCCGCGTCGAAGAGCACGAAGCGGACCTCCTCGACCCGGGTCCGGGCCGCCCGTACGGTCTCGACCGCGATCCGGGCACCGTCGTCCATCGGCCAGCCGTAGATCCCGGTGGAGATGGCGGGGAACGCGACCGTACGCGCCCCCAGTTCGTCGGCCACGCGCAGCGACTCCCGGTAGCAGGAGGCGAGCAGGTCGGAGCGGTCCTCGTCCCGCGACCAGACCGGGCCGACGGTGTGGATGACGTGCTCGGCCGGGAGGCGGCCGGCCGTGGTGGCGACCGCCTGACCGGTCGCGAGGCCCTTGCCGTAGTGGGAGCGCCTCAGGTCCTCGCAGGCCGCGAGGATCTCGGGGCCGCCGCGACGGTGGATGGCTCCGTCCACTCCCCCGCCGCCGAGCAGCGAGGAGTTCGCGGCGTTGACCACCGCGTCCGCCTTCTCGGCGGTGATGTCGCCCTGGACGAGGGTGATGCGGACCATCAGGAGGCCTTTCTCAGATGACGCCACACCGCCTTCGCGGCGTTGTGGCCGGACATGCCGTGGACGCCCGGGCCCGGCGGCGTGGCCGAGGAGCAGAGGAAGACCGCAGGGTGGGCCGTGGTGTAGGGGGACAGGGTCAGCTTCGGGCGCAGCAGGAGCTGGAGGCCGGAGGCGGCGCCGCAGGCGATGTCCCCGCCGACGTAGTTGGGGTTGCGGGCGGCGAGCTGGGGCGGGCCGGCCGTGGCGCGGGCCAGGACCAGGTCGCGGAAGCCCGGGGCGAAGCGCTCCAGCTGCCGTTCGACGGCCTCGGTGAGGTCGCCGTCCCAGCCCGCCGGGACGTGCCCGTAGGCCCAGAACACGTGCTTGCCCTCGGGCGCCCGGCCGGGGTCGACCAGGCTGGGCTGCGCGGTGATGAGGAAGGGGTTGCGCGGCGCCCGGCCGCCGGAGGCCAGTTGCAGGGCGGCGTCGATGTCGCGGGTGCCGGGGCCGACCTGGACGGTGCCGGCCCGGCGGGGAGCCTCGGCTGTCCAGGGCACGGGGCCGTCCAGCGCGTAGTCGATCTTGAAGACGGACGCGCCGTACTTGTAGCCGTCGTACGCGCGGCCCAGGCGGGCGATCCGGGCCAGCGCGGTCGGCGAGGTGTCGAAGACGTACGCGCGGGCCGGGGGCAGATCGTCGAGCCGCTTGACCTCGAAGCCGGTGTGGACGACGCCGCCGAGGTCCCGCAGGTACCCGGCGAGGGCGTCGGAGATGGACTGCGAGCCGCCGCGCGGCATCGGCCAGCCGCCCGCGTGCGCGGCGAGCGCGAAGACCAGGCCGACGGCGCTGGTGCCGATCCCGCCCAGCGGGGCGATGACGTGCGCCACGAGCCCGGCGAACAGAGCACGCGCGCGGTCGTCGCGGAAGCGCCGCAGCAGCCAGGTGGAGGGCGGCAGTCCGGCCAGCCCGAAGCGGGCCAGGGTGAGGGGGTCCCGGGGCAGGGCGGTGTTCGGCAGGGACATGAAGTCCCGGGCGAGGGTGTCCCATCTGCCGAGGTAGGGCGCGACCAGGCGCCGGTAGGTGCCCGCGTCACGCGGCCCGAAGGAGGCCGCGGTCTCGGCGACCGACCGGGAGAGGACGGCGGCCGTGCCGTCGTCGAAGGGGTGCGCCATGGGCAGCGGGGCGTGCAGCCACTCCAGGCCGTAGCGCTTCAGCGGCATCGTCGCGAACACCGGGGAGCCTGCGCCGAGCGGGTGCACCGCCGAGCACGGGTCGTGCCGGAAGCCGGGGAGCGTCAGCTCCTCGGTGCGGGCTCCGCCGCCGACCGTCTCCGCGGCCTCGAAGACGGCCACCGAGTAGCCGCGCCGGGCCAGTTCGACGGCGGCCGTCAGCCCGTTGGGCCCCGCCCCCACCACGACTGCGTCGAGAATCGACGGCACTGACAGCTCCTTCGTCCGGCGGCGACACGACCGCCAGGATATTCCGCCCGTCCATACGTCCTCTGCCCACCGCACCACCCGCCAACCCGGTAAACCCGGCCAAGGGCTGTCCCGTAAATCCCCGGTGGATCAGTTAGGCGCCCCGCAGCAGCTCGCGGATCCGGACGACCGTGGCCTCGTCGCGGCCCACCGCGAAGGGCAGGACGTTGTCCCGGTCCACCCGGAAGGGGACCCCGTCGACGGTGCTCTGCGCGCCGCCCGCCTCGGCGACCAGCAGCAGCCCGGCCGCGTGGTCCCACGCCGAGGGCCAGGTGAAGGCCAGGCCGTCCATCTCGCCGCGCGCGACCTTCAGGTACTCCAGGCCCGCCGAACCGCAGGGCCGGGGAGCGACGCCGGGCACATCCAGCCGGGCGAGCCTGTGCTTGTCCTCCTCGGAGGTGTACAGGGGGTGGGCCACCGCCACCCGCAGCTCGGCGCCGGGCTCCGGCGAACCGCTGTGGATCCGCTCGCCGTTGACGTACGCGCCCTGTCCGCGCACGGCGGTCGCCATCTCCTCCAGCACCGGGGCGAAGGTCCAGGAGGCGAGGATCTCGCCCCGCTGGGCCAGCGCCACCAGGGTGCAGAAACCGGGGTCGCCGCTGACGAACTGGCGGGTGCCGTCGACCGGGTCGACGATCCACACGGGGGCGTCCGCGCGCAGCGCCCCGTAGATGTTCGGGTCGGCGTGCACGGCCTCTTCCCCGACCACCGCCGAGCCGGGCAGCAGCCGGGTGAGCGAGGCGGTGAGGTGCTCCTCCGCCAGCCGGTCGGCGACGGTCACCAGATCGTGCGGACCGCTCTTCTGGTCCACCTCGTGGTCGGCGAGCTGCCGGTATCTCGGCATGATCTCAACCGCCGCCGCTTTACGGACGGCCTCTTCGACTGCGGACAGGCCATGGACGAGAAATTCATCGATCATGTCTCCAGCAAAACATGCCGGACCGACAAACCCCACCGCCCGTTCCGGTCGGCGGGCCGGACACCGGATGGACACCTGGTGAACCGCTCCGTCCCGGCGCGTCGGGGAACCGGTAGCCCTGGCGGGACTTGATGTACGACGGGGCCGCCACGCGGATGGTGATCGCGTCCGGGTCCCGGCCGGCGGCCACGGCGGCCACGGCGGCCTCCCGGTCGCGGATGACGTCGATGGCCTCCCCCAGCCGGGCCGGGGTGTCGGGTCTGCGCCCGGCGACCCGCATCGCCGAGTCCCCGCGTCCGATCCCGCACACGGTCCGGTTGCCGTACATGGAGTTGAGGGTGGCGAACGGCTCCTGCCACAGCCCCTCGGAATCATCCGAGTGCCGCTTTCCGCCGCGCTCGCCCCGGCTTGAGGTGGCCGCATTGATTGAATGATGAAATTAACCTGCCTTCAAAACACGGCGTCTTTGCGTCTGGACCACCGAATGCGGGGAGGGATGCCCTGTGATGCAAGTTACATTGACGCGGGGCCGTCGCTGCGTAAGGTGATCACCGGCTTATCGAGGCTGCGGCGGACTTTAGCGGTGGATCCACCCCCACCTTTCCCCGCATTTCACGAACAAGCGGAATAAGAGGGGGCCTGCGGGCGAAATGATTCGTCCCGTAATGGGGAGACGCGCGGATCTCCCGGTATGTACGCGGTTGAGGAACCGCGTCGGTGAGGCCCGCCCGGGGTGGGCTCCGCCAGCCGCGCTGGAGCGGGGACCGCGGAGGCGGTCGGCCGGTCGGGAGCGGAGGGGACTCGCGGGCCGGCGGTAGCAGGCGGGGGGCCTCTCGGCCTCCGCGGGGGAAGTGCCCCGGCGCTCCGCCCGCGGTCGTGACCTTCCCGGTGACGAGTTCCCCGCGGCCGTCGGGACCGTCCCCGCCACCGACGGGCCGCCGCCAATGAAATAGTGGCGCCGGTTAGCCGCGCTAACAGGCGGCCACTGTCCTCGAAATTCCGATTTCGGCAAAGTCCGAGTCGTCCCGGGTGCTTCGATCGAGCCCATCCTCCAACTTCCTCCACTCGTATTGACCTGCACATAGGGGCGGGTATGCTGTCACTCGCGCGATCGGGAACTGTGTGTGCGATCCCGGATGCGGAACGACCACAGGGGGAGCGGTAAATGCTCGAGAGCATCGGCCTTAAGAATCGTGACCACGACGTTTATCGGGCACTTCTCGTCCACCCCGGATGGGATATGCCGGACATCGGGCAGAATCTCGGCATGGGGGAGGCCGAGGTCCGCGAGTCGCTGGACCGCCTGACCCGGTTCTCGCTCCTCCGCTCCGCCTCGGGAACCGAGCCGCTCGTACCGGCCAGCCCCGAGCTCGGGCTCCTTCCCCTCCTGCAGGACCTGGAAGCCGAACTGGACGAACGCCGTGCCAGGCTGTCACGGGACCGGGCGATGCTGGCGGCTCTGACGTCCGAATACACCGCACGGCGCGTGCAGAACGACGTGGCGGGCGTCGAGCGTCTCGTGGGCCTGGACGCGGTGCGCTCCCACCTGACGCAGCTCGCCGAGGGAGCCGCCTGCGAGGTGCGTGCGTTCATGCCGGGGCCGGCGCTCAGCCAGGGGGCGCTGGACGCGTCACGCCCCCTCGACGTGCAGAGCCTGGCGCGGGGCGTCCGGATGCAGACCATCTACCTGGAGACGGTGCGCAAGGACCCGGCGACGGTCGAATACGCCACCTGGTTCGCCCAGCAGGGAGGCCAGACACGCACCATGCCCTGGCTGCCGATGCGTCTCATCCTCTGCGACCGCTCCGTGGCCGTGCTCCCGGTGAAGCCGGACGCGAGCGAGGAGGGGGCGTTCGTCATCCGGCTCACCAGCATCGTCACCGCACTCAACCAGCTCTTCGACCTGACCTGGGAACGCGCCACCCCGCTGGGAGAATCCTGCGCGCCCCACTGCGATGGCCCTGGCGAGCGCGAGCTGGCACTGCTCAGGATGCTCGAGGACGGTCACACCGACGAAGTCATCGCACGCAAGCTCGGGGTGTCGATCCGCACGGTCCGGCGCCTGATGGCGGACCTGCTCAAGACGCTGAACGCCGAAAGCCGGTTCCAGGCAGGCGTGCAGGCCACGCGGCGCGGGTGGATCTGACAACTCGCCGCAATGGGTGAGGACTGAATGGTGATCGGGGAAGGTGCCAGGCCCTCGAAGTGAGAGGGTCCCTTTCCTTCCGTCGGGGCGCGGCACCGGGAATTACGCCTCGACCGCGGCGTCCTGAGGCCCTGCGACGCTTGTTCACCGTCACGTCACGTGATATCGATGAGGGGCATCCCGCGCGTGACACCCGCGAAGCCGGGCCCGCCGGTCTTCGTCGGCCGTTCCAATCGAACTGCCGTGATATCGGCGAAAACGCGCCAGCGTTCATCCTGGAGCGATCGGGTGCGGCCCCATGGCCACCTCGTGCCATGGCACCAGGTGGCCGTATCAGTCATCATTTGATGTGCTCAAAGGCTGGCTATGGTGTGCCCTGTGTATGCCATCAAGGTGTTCCTGCAGTCGCCGAACGGTGCTCGAACCACCGGTCTGGCGGGCAGCGCCGACATCGGGGACCGGCTCCTCGGCGACCCCCAGCCCGGAGTCGCCCACGTCAGCCTGATCCCGCTGTCCTCGCAGTTCGTGGCCATGACCTTCGTGGTCGCCACTGATCTCGGAGCCGCCGAACGACTGGCCGCCGCAGCGTGGGACGCCTGGCTCGACCGTGAATGGTCCGCGGGCTGGAAAGTGTCCTCGTGCGGGGCCGATCTGCTGCTGGGTGTCTGGGCGGCTGCGGAGTCTTTCCTCCGCCAACCTGGCTCAAACTGACCGGTTGGTGCCATGGCCTACATGGGCCACCCGGAATCGTCGACACCGGTAAGTGGCTGCGACCACTATCGGTCAGGACGGGGGGCGGCGCGCCGCGTCGGACGATTACGCGGATCCGCCCATTTTCTTCTGTCTCCCACACTTACCCGTGTGGTTCCAGGCATGCATTTTCCTTGAGAGGTATCCGTGCACGACCGCATGAACCGAGTGTTCCGGACAGCTGTTCTCTCCCTTCTCATTGCCCTTCCGCTCCTTTTCGCCCGCGGTGTGCTCCCCGACGAGACCACGGCAGCCGCTCCGGTGGTCCACGAGGAAGAGCATGTGGTGCTGGCGCCCGCGAACTGGGCCTGGGACTAAGGGCTGTCCGGAAGGCCGTGGCCGACACCCACCGACTGATGACTCCCCGGCGCGAGCCGAGAAAGAAGCAGCTACTGATGCAGACCGACATGACGCCGGGCGAACTCACCGACCGCGTGCGGGCCATCTGGGCCGAGGTCCTCGGCCGTTCCGACTTCAGCGACAGCGACAGCTTCTTCGAGACGGGCGGGCACTCCCTGCTCGCGTCCAAGGTCATGGCACGGCTCGGCCGTTCGGTCGGCATGCGGCTCTCCATGCAGCTGATCTTCGACCACCGCACGGTGGAGCGGTTGGCGGGCGCCGTGTACGCCCAGGTCTCCGCGCGGAACACCGCCTGCCCGGAGACGACGACGGCATGACCGACCCGGCGACCGTGCGACGCGAGCGGCGGTCGCGGCATCGCCCACGCGTACGCGTACCCGTCGTTGTGTGAGATGACGGCGCAGGCACCGCCCGTTCTCACGGCCGGTCCAGTCTCCGGCGCTCAACTCCGAGGCGCTCCGCCCGAGACGCGGGAGATACCGGTCCGAACGGCGTTTCGGCCCGACCGGCCGGACACGGTCGAGGCGGTGCCGGCCCGTCGTCCGGAACAGCGAACCACCCCTATCTTTTCTTTCCTGGAGTCACGCCCCATGTCCCATGTCGTCGTCGCCAACGGTGAAGGCCAGCATTCTCTGTGGCCGCACGCCCTGGACATTCCCTCCGGCTGGCAGGCCACCGGATTCTCCGGCACCGAGGAGGACTGCCTCGGTCACATCGCGGACGTCTGGACCGACATGCGCCCCCGCTCCCTGCGGGACCTGTCCGCGGCCGTACCGAACGTCCTGGCGACCGAACGGTTCGTCCTGCGCGAGCTGACAGGTGACCAAGTCGCCGCGCTGCTCCGGGACGACGCGTCGGGCGACGACTGGGCACCCGGCTACCCCTTCGCCGGTACGCGCGCCGCGGCCACCGGATTCGGGAGGCGGACCGGGGACCAGCACGTTCGGGGCTTCGGCATGTACCAGGTCGTACGGTGCGCCGATGGCCGGGTCATCGGCGACATCGGCTTCCACGCCCCGCCGCACGAGGAGTCCGTCGAGGTGGGCTTCGGCCTCGTGGAATCCGGCCGTGGCGCCGGGTACGCGAGCGGTGCGCTCCACGAGCTGACGTGCTGGGCGCTGGCCCAGCCCGGCGTCACCACCGTCGTCGCGCGCACGCCGAAGGACAACACCGCGTCACAGGCCGTACTGGAGCGGGTCGGCTTCCGCCGGACCGCCGAAGAGGCGGAGCTGCTTCACTACGCGCTCACGGTCGAAGGCCGCGAGCAGACCGGGTCGCGCTCGCTCGGGCGTGGTCTCGTCACCGACGGCGGACGGGGCGGCGCATGACGGTGGTCCGGCGGCCGAGCGCCGTGCTCTCGCACCCCAAGGACATCCCGACCTCCGCGACGATCCACGGAGGTGTCGCCGCCACCGCCGCCCTGCGTCCCGATGCGGTCGCCCTGCGGTACGGGGACGGTCTGACCGTCAGCTACGGAGAACTCGACGCGGCGGCGAACCGACTCGCCGCCGAGTTGCTGGAACGGGGCATCGGTGAAGGCGACTTCGTACCGGTCCTGGTTCCGCCCTGCCCAGTACTGCCCGCCGTACTGCTGGCGGTGCTCAAGACCGGTGCGGCATACGTGGCGTTGCCTGTGGACTGGCCGGCCGGGCGGCTCCAGCAGATCGCCGACAGGTGTGACGCCCCCGTCCTGCTCGTCGGCGACACCGTGGCGGTCGCGCCGGCGGGACGGGAGAGCGTACGCGTCCCGGCCGACATCACGGCCCTCGCGCCGGGCCGGACCGGAGAACCGGTCCCCGCCGCCGGCTCGGCGGACTCGCCGGCCTGTGTCTTCTTCACCTCCGGCTCCACCGGAGAGCCCAAGGGGGCCGTGTCACCGCACGGGGCGACCCTGCGGCTCTTCACGCCCACGCCCTACTCCTGCGAGCCCGTCGCTCCGTTCGACGACGTCCCGGACCTGTTTCCCGGTCAGGCCCCGATCGGGCACTTCGGTCCGCGTACCGTCACGCTGCGCTCGTCCTCGGTGGCCTGGGACCTGGCCTCCATGGAGACGTGGGCGCCGTTGCTGAGCGGCGGGTCCGTGGCCTACGGCGCTCCCGGTCCGCTCACTCCGGCCGCCCTCCGGGAAGCGGTGAGGGTCCACGGTGTCAACACGCTCGTGATCACGCCATCACTCCTGAACACCCTCGTGGACGAGGCCCCGGAGTGCTTCGACGGCATTGCCCAGGTGATGTCCGGGGGCGAGCGGATGTCGACCGAACACGCGCGACGGCTGCTGACGGCCCACCCGACGCTTCACCTGGTGAACGGATACGGGCCGGTCGAGTGCACCATCCTGGCCACGGCGGTTCGCGTCCACGACGCGGCGGGCCTCGAGGACGCCGTCGACGTGCCCATCGGCACGGCGTTGCCGGGCACCCTCGTGGTCGTGACCCGGGAGGACGGCGGCGTCGCGGACCGGGGCGAGATCGGCGAGATCCTGCTGGGCGGACCCGGACTCGTCCGCGAGTACCTCGGGGACCCGCGGCAGACGGCGGAACGCTTCGTCGAGTCGGTGCTCCCGACTGAGATCACCGGTCTGCCGGACGGCACCCGCGTCCGGCTCTACCGGACCGGCGACCTCGGCATCCTCGACGAGGACGGAGTGCTCTGGTACCGCGGCCGGGCAGACCGCCAGCTCAAGATCCGCGGGGTCCGTGTCGAGCCGGCGGAGACCGAGGCCGCACTGCGCCGCGAGCCGGGCGTGCGGGACGCCGCCGTGGTTCCGCTGCGCGATGCGCGGGAGCGGCCCATCGGGCTCGCCGCCTGGATCACCGGCGCCGAGGGGCTGGACGTCACAGCGCTGCGGGAGAGGTTGGTCTCGCTGCTGCCCGGACCACTGGCGCCGCGGTGGATAGGCCGGCTCGACGCGTACCCGCGCAACGGCTCGGGCAAGACCGACTACCCGGAGCTGGAACGCCGCGCCGCCCGTCAGGCCACCGCACTGAGCGGTTCCACGCCCGCGCGGGGGCCGGAAGAGGAGGCGGTGGCGGCCGTGTTCGCCGCCGTCCTGGGCGCCCCGCGGGCATGGGCGGACACCCATCTGATCCACTCCGGTGGTGATTCCCTGGCCGCCGTCCGGATCGCGCACCGGCTCACGCTCGGCACGGGCCGCCGGGTCACGGCCGCCGACGTGCTGTCGGCCCCACGTGTCGCGGAACTCGCGGCGCGCATCAGCGAGCTGCCCCGGACATCCGATGCCGCGCCGAGTGCGGACGGCGGGAGCGAGAGCGCCGAGTCACCTCTGTCCGCGGGCCAGATCCGGATCTGGCTCACCGAGCAGCTCGCCCCGGGATGCCCGCAGAACCTGGTCCACCGCACCACCGCATTCGAAGGACCGCTCGACATCCCGGCGCTGCGCGCTGCCCTGGGCGATGTGATCGACTGCCATCCGACACTCCGGACGGTCTATTTCGACGACGACGACGGCGTTCCGTTCCAGCGCATCCTGCCGCCCGGCGGCGTCGCGCCCCTGGACGAGATCCGGATCCCGGCAGCGGACCTGCCGGCGCGTGCCCGAGCGGTCGCCGTCACTCCGGTGGACCTCACCACGGGCCCCGTGCTGCGGCTCACCGTGCTGCACGACCCTGACGCGCCCGGACGAGCCACCGCGGTGCTGGCCGTGCACCACATCGCGGTGGACGGCTGGTCCCTCCCGGTCATCGTCGAGGACCTGCGCTCCGCCTACGAGGCACGCTCCCGCGGGGAGGTCCCCGTCCTGCCCGCGGAGGCCGTGGGATACGCGTCCTGGCACAGGGCGGAGGCGGCCATGGCCGACCCCGCCGAACGGGAGCGGCGCGACAGGGCGTGGCGTGAGGAGCTCGTGGGCGTCCAGGACGTACCGCGGACCGCGCCTCCCGCGACGGACGCCGCTACCGGCGGCGGCGCGGCTGCCCCCGGCGAGGGCGTGGGCGTCATCGACGCGCCCGTCGCGGCCGGACCCGTCGCCGCGGTGCGCGACATCGCCCGCTCGGTGGCGGCGACCCCGGCCGTCGTGCTGCTGGCGGTGTTCGCGCAGGCGGTGTCCGACATCACCGGCGCGCGCCGGTTCTGCGTGGCCGTACCAGTGGCGGGCAGGTCGGATCCCAGGCTCGAACGCACGGTGGGGTTCTGTGTGAACACCGTCCCCGTGCGCGTCGACACCGAGCCGGGATCGGACCCGCTCTCGCTCGTGCCGACGCTCCGGGAGCGCTTCCTGCGGGCGCTGCGCGACGAGCTGCCGTTCAACGACATCGTGGCGGCGGTCGGCGGGGACCGCGGCCACCGGATGCCGCTCGTACAGGTCTGCATGGCCTATCAGACGGATACGGACGCCGTCCTGACCCTGCCGCCCGCGCTCTCGCGCCCCGCGCCGACTCCGGCCGGCGACGGTGGTTTCGAGCTCACCTGGGAACTCTGGCCGGCCCACACCGCTGCCGCGGACGCCGCGGTCGCGGGCACGGTGCAGTTCCGCGCCGCGGCCTTCCCCGCCGCCACGGCCCGTGCGCTGCGGGAGCGGCTCGACGCGCTGCTCAGCGCGCTGGACGCCCCGCCGACGCCTCCCTGTCCCGCAGAAAGCGACATCACCGAATGAAGCCCCTGGAAGAAGCCGTGCCCAGCCTCGTGGGGCCGCGGGCCCTGCCCCCGGACGCCTGGAACGACACCGTTCGCCCCTTCGACCGGGAAGCCACCCTCCCCTCCCTGCTCCGCGAAGCCGCGCGCCGGGTGCCCGACCGCCCGGCGCTCCTGGCCGGTACCCGTACCCTGACGCACGCCGAACTCGACCAGCGGGCGGAGCGGTTGGCCAACCACCTGCGCACGCTGGGCGTCGGTAGGGGCTCCCACGTCGGCCTGCTGTCCACCCGATCGGCGGAGGCCGTGGTCAGCCTCCTCGCCGTGCTCAAGGCGGGTGCCACCTATGTGCCGCTGGACATCCGGTGGCCGCGGTCCCGGATCCGCTCGCTCCTCGCCGGCCTGGGCGTCAGCGCCCTGCTCACCTCGCGCGACCAGCTCCCCGCCGTCGGAGTGATCCGCTGGGACGTTCCCACCCTGCGGCACGTCGTCGTGCACGACCTCACGACCGAGAACACCTGGTCGGACTCGTTCGACGAGGAGGCGGTCGGCGACCTCTGGAACTACGTGGCGGAGCTGCCGGACCCCCTGCAGGCCGCCGGCTTCAACATCGGCACCTCCGACCACGTCTACACCACGGACGAAGTGGCGGCCTACCGGGACCGTGTCGTACGACTGGCCCGGGAGGCGCTGCCCACCGGAGGCGCGGTACTGGAGATCGGCTGCGGTTCAGGGCTGATCACGGAAGCCCTCGCGCCGCACGCCGCGCGGTACACCGCCGTCGACCCGGCCGCCTCCGCCGTGGCAGCCGTACAGGACCGGGCCGCCCGCGCGGGCCTCACGCTCGCCGGCGCCACTCTGTTCGCCCACGAGGCCACGACCGCCCTCGACCACCCGGTGGACCTCGTGGTGCTCGCGAGCACCGTCCAGTTCTTCCCCGACATGGACTACCTCGTGCGCGTCCTGTCGGACGTATTGCCGAAGCTGGCCGCGGGCGGTTCCGTGGTGCTCGCCGATCTCGTCGATCCCGAGCTCGGCGAGCACACCGGTCTCAGCGTGCCGCGATCGTTCTTCGGGGCGCTGGGCAGAGCCCTCCCGGGAGCCGTGGTCAGGGTGCTCGGCCGTGACGGGGCGCAGTGGCCCGCCGACCTGGCCACGCGCTACGACGTGGTGATCACGGTCCCGGCCCGGATCCCCGAGGACAACGGACTGCGCGCGCTGCGCTCCTGGACCGGATGGCACGTCGACCGGCGCCCGGCCGCGCCGGTACGGAGCGAGCCCGCTCCGCAGGACATCGCCTACGTCATCTTCACCTCCGGATCGACCGGAGCGCCGAAGGGCGTCATGGTCGACCACCGGGCCGTGGTCAACCTCATCGACTGGATCAACCGCGTCCACGAAGTGGGCGACGCGGACCGGCTGCTGTTCGTCACCTCGTTCTGCTTCGACCTGTCGGTGTACGACATGTTCGGCGTGCTGGCCGCGGGCGGCTCTGTCCGGGTGGTGCCGGACGGAGCGCTGACGGAACCGGACGCCCTGGTGGACCTGCTCGAACAGGAGCCGATCACCATCTGGGACTCCGCTCCCGCGGCGATGGCACACGTGATGCCGTTCCTGGAATGCCGTGACCCGCAGGGACGCGGCGACCTGCGGCTCGTCATGCTCAGTGGTGACTGGATCCCGGTGACCCTGCCGGACGAGATCCGCGGCGAGTTCCCCGGAGCGCGGGTGGTGGCGCTGGGCGGCGCGACGGAGTGCACCGTCTGGTCGAACAGTTTCGCGATCGGGGACGTGGACCCCGCCTGGCCGAGCGTCCCGTACGGCCGTCCCATGCAGAACGCCCGGTACTACGTGCTCGACGCCGGGATGGAACCCTGCCCGATCGGCGTTCCCGGTGACCTCTACATCGCCGGCACCTGCGTGGCCCTGGGCTACACGGGGGCTCCCCGGCTCACGGCCGCGCGGTTCCTGCCGGACCCGTTCGTTCCCGAGGGAGCTCCGGGCGGGGCAGAGGCCAGGATGTACCGCACCGGCGACCGGGCCCGCTGGCTGCCGGACGGGAACCTCGAATTCCTCGGCCGTCTCGACGACCAGGTGAAGGTCCGGGGATACCGCATCGAACTGGGCGAGGTGCAAGCGGCGTTGACCCGGTGTCCGGGGGTCAAGTCCGCTGTCGTCCTCGCCCCCGAGACCCCCCACGGACGGGAGCTGGCAGCGTTCTTCATCCCGGAGCGGACGGCGGCCGACGGTGCTCCGGCGGTGACACCGGACGAGGTTCTGGCTGCTCTCGGCGGCCTCCTTCCCGCGTACATGCTGCCCAGCCGTCTCACTGACGTTCCCTCCTTCCCGGTCGGCCCCACCGGCAAGATCGCCAGGGATCAGCTTCTCGCGGACGCCGGACCGGGGAACACGAACGGCGGCTCCGGGTGACCGAGTCGGAGAGCCGATGGCGGGGGAAGGGGGCGGCGTGGGGGACTTCGCCGGCGGTCCTGACCCACCGAGGCGGCCGGAGCGGGGAGGCCGCCGGCGACCAAGGTGACGAGATCTCCGTCTGGTCGATGCGAGTGCCGTCGGCTCAGCAGCTCGACGCCTTCGACCTGTCCGTGCTCGACGCGGAGGAACGCCGGCGCATGACGACGTACCGGCGCGGGGACGATCGTGTCCGCTACGGCTTCGCGCACGTCGCCCTGCGGCGGATCCTGGCCGCGCGGCTCAACGTCGAGCCGTACGCGGTGAGGTTCGGACGTGATCCCTGCCCGGTCTGCGCAGGGCCGCACGGGCGGCCTGTGCTGGACGCGCCCTCCACGCGGACGCGGTTCTCGCTCTCTCACGGCGGGCAGCGCGTGCTGATCGCCGTCGCCGAGCTGACGGTGGGTGTCGATGTGGAAGGCATCCCGAGCGGCCCGACGGTCAGGGATGTGGCACGCGCCCTGCATCCGGCAGAGCGTGCCGCGATCGAGGCCGTGCCGCTCGCCGAGCGAGGAGCCGCGTTCGCCCGTGTGTGGGCGCGCAAGGAGGCGTACCTCAAGGGCATCGGCACCGGCCTGGGCCGAGGCCTTGCCAAGGACGACACCCGGGCGCCGATCCCGGGTTGGCAGCTCGTCGACCTGCCCGTGGACGACGAGCACGCGGCGGCCCTCGCCGCGCACTCGCCACGACCGCCGACCATCGACGTGCGCCATTCGCTGCCATAGGGAACGGCACCGAAATTCGTTTTTGCCACCCCCTGGAAATCCTCGGGGTTGATATCGGAAAAAGGTTGACAGAGACAATCTCGGTCAACATAGTTAAGGTGAACCGATCAAGGAACCCCACACTGATGGTGCGATGCCCGCTTACGTGCGTGTCATCTGTCGCGTCGCCCACACGGGGAAATTTCCTAGGAACTTACCTGACACTCTTGTCGCTGCAAGACCATGCACGGGGGATTCTGTATGCATTTCGACGAAGGAGAATTCGGCCTCCCCGGACTCTTGCTGATGGAGCTTGATTCTTGGCGGCAGTCGCCGCGGGCCGACGAATTTCCCTCTTCCCGGGTCGTGCGCTACATCAGATCCGTCGGCAAGCACTTTCTCGCGGCGCCCGTGGTCGAGGCGCTCGTCCGGGTTCGCGCCGGCCAATCCGAGATCGTCGGCGACGACGCAAGCCGCGATCACCTGCGGCGATTCCTCTCCGTGGTGCTGGACAAGCACGACGGGACCTACGACTACACCACCTACACGGCCCTTGACCTGCTGCGCCCGCGGAACGCCGAGTCGCTTCCGGCTTTCGAGGACGAGGTCGGCACTCGAATAGCTTTCCTTCTCTACGATGCCCTGGCATTCGAATGCGGTGCGGCGCTCGGATATCGCTCCCAGTTGCCGTGCATGCGACCGTCCCGGGAAGCCGTGGAAAAACGGTTGCGGCACGGGCTCCGTGTCGCGACCGGAATGGACACGCTGAGCGGAAAACCGATCACGCCGAAGGTGTCCTGTCTTCAGGAGCGATTCGATCAGCTCATCGATGTACTCGAAGGAGCGCCGCCCGGGATGACTCCCAGGCTGGAGGAGACCCTTCTGCCGGTCTACATCATTCACGATGAATATCTCTTCATCCGAGTGCTCCAGTCATTCGAGTCGATATTCGAGCATCTGGCCCGATTGGCCTCGGAGGCAATCGTCAGGCTCGAAGCCCGGGACACGGAAGAAGCGATCCTTCTGCTTTCCTCGATCGCCGGGGTGCTGAATCACGGGCTGCCGCTCTTCTCCCTGCTCGCCACGATGCAGCGCGAGTCGTTCGAGTTCTTCAGGAAGTTCACCGAGGGTGCCAGCGCCATCCAGTCGGTCAACTACAAGACGTTCGAAGCCCTGTGCGGCACGCCCCCGCCGGCGCGCGTCGAGTCCGCCGCCTTCCAGTCCGTTCCCGAGGTGCGCGGCCGCGTCCTGCAGAGCATGACCACCGTGCGCGGGGCGGTGGACGCCCTGATCGCGAGCGGTGCTCACGACGCGGAGGTCGAAGCGCGCCTGACCCGGGCGATGGCGCACATCGAAGCCGTCCACCAACGCTGGAAGCGAACCCACTACCGGCTGGCCGTCCGCATGATCGGTTCGGTCAGCGGCACGGGCTACACCGCCGGCACCCCCTACTTGAGATCCGTCATCGACAACAAGCTGTTCCGCCGAGCTGAGGAGACCACGCACTAATGGCACGACGCATCGAAGAAGGCCGGCCGGGCGAGGCCAAGGCGGTTCTCAACCCCTCCGAGCCCAACCCGCTCCTGCGTTTCGAGTACGACCGCGGCAGCAACTACGAGATGGACACCCGGATCACCCTCGCGATGGCCGCGCTGGTCCCCGAGGCCGAACTGATCAACTCCGATCACCGGATGTTCCAGATCGTCCACCTGGTCAACGAGTACGTGTGGTGCTCGATGCACCACGAACTGGGGCGCGTGGCCGGGGCTCTCGACAACGACGACTTCGCACTGGCCGCCAAGCTCCTCGCCCGGACGAACGGACTGGCGGAACTGCCCGTCCAGTGTGTCCGGCTGCTGATGGACTTCCTGCCCCAGGCGAGCTTCCTGCGCATGCGCGACCACCTTCCGGCGAACACCAGCGGACTGGACTCGCCGGGCGGACGCAACCTGCGCCGGGTCTGCCGGGCGGTGTGGAAGTCGTTCGAAGCCGCCATGAAGCGCAACGGCGTGACGTCCAAGGACCTGATCGAGGAGGTCGCGCGAGAGGGCGGCGCGGCGCCCGCCGCGTGGCTGAGCGGGCTTTCGGCGGTACAGAGCGGACTCCACGCACTCGACTGCAACCTCATGGAGTGGAACCAGCTCCACCTGCGTCTGGTCCGTCAGCACCTGGGCGGTCACCCGGCGGCGCGTACCGAGCCGACTTCCGCGGCCGCCGCCGCGGACGGCCCGACCAGCCTGCGCGGTGAACCCGTGAACGAGCTCGAGAAGCTGTCCGAGCGGTCCGTCTTCCCGCTTCTGTGGAAGAGCGTCGACGACGCCTACCGGCAGGCGACCCCGGACCGGACCACGCAGATATGAGCACCGTCGTCACCGCCGGAGCCGAGCAGCTCGACCTCTGGCTGGCCGCGAGCCAGGATCCGGAATCCTCCCGCTACAACGTTCCCGTCTGCCTGAAGTTCCAGGGCCGGGTCGACGAAGCAGCCGTACGAGCGGCGCTCGTCCGGCTGCACGAGCGCCATCCTGCACTGCGTTCGTCGTTCCGGACGGACGACGACGGGGCGGTGAAGCAGATCGTCGCCGAGCGCGTCGAGCCGTCCCTCAGGGTCGTGCGATCCGGCGAGGACCTCGACGACGCGCGCAGGACGGCCTGGGCCGAGCAGGTCGGGCTCCGGCCCCTCGACATGTCGACGCCCGGCCTTCTGCGATCCGATCTCCTGCTGGAGCCCGGTGGAGCCGTACTGGTCATGACGGGCCACCACATCGTCCTCGACGCCGCTTCGGTCGATCTCCTCGTGGACGATCTCTGCTCGTTCTACGAGGAGTCGATCGAGCCGCGGTCGGGTCGGGCCGAGGAGAGCCGGCAGGACGGCGAGGAGCCGAGCGGGCAGCCGGCGGAGGACCTCGACTACTGGCTCGGCCTTCTCCACGAGTCGTCCGAGATGCTGGAGCCCCTTCCCGACCTGGTCCGCGGCGTGCGACCGTCGTCCGTGGGATGCGAGGAGGCGTCGATCACCGGCGAGTCGGTGGCGGCCCTGCGGGCGCACTTCGAGTCCGCCCTGGTCTCACCGGCGATCGGGGTCCTCGCGGCGTGGACCGCGGTCCTCCACCAGTGGAGCGGACAGGCCGAGGGTCTCCTGGGCATCCCGTTCAGCGGGCGGTTCGGTTCGGGCGGTGACGACACCGTAGGCCTCATCGCGCGCGTGCTCCCGGTGAGGTCGTCCTTCGCCCCGGCGACGCCGTGGATCGACCATCTGACCGCCGTCCGCGGCCAGGTGATCGCGTCCTTCGAGCACTCGAGCGTGGACACCGGCATCCTCCGTGCGGAGCTCGCGGCGAAGGGACGGCGGTACCCCACTTTCCGGGCCACCTTCACGCATCGCACCGAGCCCGACGTCAGACACTTGTGCTCCGGTACCACCGTCACACGGGTCGACGTGCGACTCGGCGCTGTGAAACACGACGTGGCGCTCATGGCGATCGAAGGCAACGACGGCCTCACGCTGAAGCTGGACTACGACGCCGGTATCTATCGGCGGTCGACCGCCCGGTCGATGCTCGACCAGCTTGTCGGCCTCCTCCTCGCCGCCGCGGCCAGCCCGTCGACGCGCATGGGCGCCCTCCTGCTGGAATCCGACGCCGCCACCGCACTCGCGGACGACGCCGGGGCCCGGGTCCCCCACCCGAGCATCACTCCGCCGGAGATGGTCGTCGACGCCGCGAAGTCCGATCCGGACCGCACCGCGGTGGTCCACGGCACGCAATCGCTCACCTACGGTGAGCTGGTCGCAGCGTCCGCTCAGGTCGCCCGATGGCTCCTGGAAGACGATCACCACGCCTCGCGTTCCGGGCCGGAGCCCGAGGAACTCGTGGCGGTCCTGCTCTCCGAGGGCATCGACGCCGTCGTCGCCTTCCTCGGCATCGCCCTGGCGGGCAAGGCGTACCTTCCGCTGGAGCCCGGGTATCCCGACGAGAAGCTCGAGTCGATCCTCCGGGACTCCGGCGTCCGCCGGGTCCTCACCTCACCCGACGGCGTTGAGCGCATCTCACGCCTCGGCCACGTGGCGCACTCCATCACCGACGTGCGAGCTGCCGCCTCCGGCCTCCCGGCCGTCCCGCCCCCCGTCGGGCTCCACCCCGACATGCTCCTCAACGTGCTGTACACGTCCGGATCGACCGGACGGCCCAAGGGCGTGATGCTGTCGCACCTGGGCGTCTCCCGGTTGATGCGGGGCGACGGCTACGTCCGGCTCGAACCGGACGACAGGATCGCCCACTTGTCCCCGTTGAACTTCGACGGCGCGACCTACGAGATCTGGGGTGCGCTGACCCACGGCGCCCGCCTGGTGATCCTCGATCGCCAGCTGGCGCTCTCACCCGCCGCGCTTCGCGACGCCATCGCGGAACACGGCGTGACCATGCTCATGGTCACCACTCCCCTGTTCCACAACCTCGTCACCGAGGCTCCCGATCTCTTCCAACACCTCCGGGTGATGGTCTTCGGCGGTGACACGGCCGCGATCCCGCAGGTGGCGCGCGCCGTGAAGTGGTGCGGTCCCGGCGTGCTGCTGCACGGCTACGGCCCGACCGAGAACTCCTTCACGTCGATGTTCACCAAGGTCGACGCGGTGGAGGACGGGAGCCGCACGCTCTCGATCGGCCGCTGCGTCCCGGGAACGGAGGCGTACGTCGTCCACGAGGGGACCTTCGACCTCGCTCCCGTGGGATGCCCCGGCGAGTTGCTGCTCGGCGGCGTCGGTCTTGCCCGCGGTTACCTCGGCGACCCGCGTCGTACGGCCGAGGCCTTCGTGCCGGATCCGTTCAGCGGCCGGCCGGGCCGCCGTCTCTACCGAACGGGCGACCGAGTGCGCCTGTTGCCCAGCGGTGAGATCGAGTTCGTCGGGCGCATGGACGAGCAGGTGAAGATCCGCAGTCAGCGCATCGAGCTCGGAGAGGTCCGGTCGGCTCTGCTCGCCGATCCCGCGGTCCGCGCCTGTCACGTTACGACCTGGCGCAATCCGCGCGACGAGAAGGAGATCGCGGCCTACCTGGTGATGCGGTCGGGCGGCACCTGGCAGGACGTGCGATCCCGGATGGCCTCGGTCCTCCCGGACTTCGCCCTGCCGACCGCCTGGGCGGAACTGGACGAACTCCCGCTCAACGCCAACGGCAAGGTCGACTGGCGCCGGCTGCCCGCTCCGCGCCGCCCCGGGTCACGGCCGGCCACCGTCCGGCCGGCGGTCGCACGGCACGGCCTCGACGCGGTTCGGGCCGCGTGGTGCGAAGTGCTCGGCGAGGTCCCGGCGGACGACGACGTGAACTTCTTCGAAGCCGGAGGCCATTCACTTCTGCTGGTGCGCCTCCAGGCCATGCTGAAACGGCACGCCGGCCTGGAGCTGAGCGTCGCCGAACTGCTCAGGTTCACCTCTGTCCGCGCCCAGGCGGCACGGCTGGGGAGCCCGGACGGGCTTCCACAAGCCGCCCCGGCCGCTGTCCCCGCTGACGCCGATGAGCCGATCGCCATCATCGGCGTCGCCGGACGCTTCGCCCTCGCGCCGGACGTGTACGCCTTCTGGGACAACCTGCGGGACGCCCGCGACTGCGTCGCGGGCGCGGACAAACCGGCGGTCGCGCTCGGCGACGGCCGGCTGCGCATCGATCGCTGGGGCCTGCTCGACACGGCACGCGCGTTCGACGCCGAGCTCTTCCGGCTGTCTCCGGTCGAGGCGCGTGCGACCGACCCGCAGCACGGGCTGCTCCACGAATGCCTGTGGGCGGCCATGGAGAACGCCGCGGTCACGTTGGACCAGCTGCGGGGGCGCACCAGTATCTACGCGGGCTGCGCGGAGACCGAGGCACAGGAACCACTCGGCGAGGGCTCCCTCGCGGAAGGGCTTTCCCAGGCCTTCTCCTCCAGGCCCTCCTTCGCCGCCACCCGGTACTCCTACCGTCACGATTTCCAGGGCGAGAGCGTCATGGTCGACACGGCCTGCTCGACGTCCCTGGTGGCGGTTCACCTGGCCTGCGCGAGCCTGCGGTCCGGCTCCAGCGACTACGCCTTCGCGGGCGGGGTGTCGATCGCCGACCCGGCGAACGGCGGATACGTCTACGAACCCGGCATGATCTACGCCACGGACGGTGTGTGCCGGCCCTTCGACGTCCGCGCCACCGGAACGGTGGGCGGAGACGGCGCCGGCGTCGTCCTCCTCAAGAGGCTCTCCGACGCGCTCCGTGACGGGGACCCCGTCCACGCCACGATCGTCGGCTCGGCGATCAACAACGACGGCAACCGGAAGGCCGGTTACACCGCGCCCGGAGCGGACGGCCAGGTGGGCGTGTTCCGAAACGCGCTGCGGTTCGCGGGCCGTGACGCCGGCCACCTCGGATTCGTCGAGACCCACGGCACGGGCACCCGGCTGGGAGACGCGGTGGAGGCGACGGCGCTGGGCGAGGTCGTCGGGGAGCGGGCCGCTCCGCTGCCCGTCAGCTCGGTGAAGTCCGCGATCGGCCACTGCAACACGGCAGCCGGTATCGCCGGCCTGCTCACCGCGGTCTACGCGCTGCGGGAGAAGGTCCTTCCGGGCACGGTCAATTCCGGACAGCCGATCGAGGAGCTCACGCGGAACGGGAGCCTTCGCCTGCTCACCGCGAACGAGGAGTGGCCGGCCGGGGACGCACCGCGGCTCGCCGGGGTGAGTTCGTTCGGGATCGGCGGTACCAATGCCTGCGTGCTCGTGGAGGAATTCATCGAGCCGACTGGGGGGACCCATCAGTGACTGCACAGAACAGGGTTGAACCGCCCTTCATCCTTCCTCTCTCCGCACGGAGCGGGGCGGCCTTGACGCACACCTCGAACGGTCTCGCGGGCTTCTTGGAAGACCGGTGGGACACCGGCCTGGAGGACGCGGCGCACACGCTCGTCCACGGTCGGGAGAGGTTCGAGCACCGCCTCGCCGTGCTCGCCGATGACACGGAATCCGCGGCGGCCCTGCTCCGGCACCCGACGGCCCCCTCGGTCGGCGTCCGGACGGGCGTGGCCGCCGAAGGCGAGTGCCGTACGGTCTTCGCCTTCACCGGTCAGGGAGGCCAGTACACCGGCATGGCGGCGGGCGCGTATGCCGCCTACCCCGAGTTCCGGGAGTGGATCGACCGGGCTCACACGCTGCTGGACGGCCTGATGCCGTATCCGCTCCTGGACTGCCTGTTCGACGCGGGCAGGGCGGCTCAACTGGGCCGCACCGACGTCGCGGCCCCCGCGCTGCTCGCCGTGCAGTTCGGTCTGGTGCGCGTGCTCGGTCGGTACGGCATCCGTCCCGACGCGGTCCTGGGGCACAGCGTGGGCGAGTTCGCCGCCGCGGCGGTCGCGGGAGCGGTGTCCGAGGAGGACGCGCTCATGCTGGTCGCCGAGCGCGGCAGGCTGATGGTCGGGAAGACCGAGCCGGGCACCATGCTGTCGGTCCGCTGTCGCCCCGGTTCCGCCTGGGACACCGGCAGGGTGGCCCGGCTGGTCGCTGACGAACCCCTGGTGGCGGTCGCCGCGGTCAACAGTCCCCGCGATCTGGTGCTGAGCGGTGATCGGCGGTCCCTGGAGCGGATCGAGGAGGTGCTGGGCGGTGAGGGCGTGCGGACGCGCCGGCTGTCGGTCTCGCACGCGTTCCACTCCCCGCTCCTCGATCCGATGGCGGACGACTTCCACCGGGAAGCGCAAGCGATCACCTGGTCAGCTCCCACCTCCGCCGCGTGGTTCAGTTGTTCCGCCGGCCTGATGGACGCGGCACCCGATGCCGCGCACTGGCGGGAGCACCTGCTCCAGCCGGTGGAGTTCTGGGACGCCCTGTCCCAGGTGTGCGCCGCGGGAAGCCCGACCGTCCTGGTGGAGATCGGCCCGCACCCCACGCTCCTCCAACTCGCCGGGCAACTGGCCGACCCGCCGGCCCTGGTGCCGACGCTCGACCGTGAGCGCGACGCGGCCGTCGCCGTGGCGGGAGCCGCGGCGCAGGCATGGTGCCTGGGCGTCCCCGCAGACCTCACCGGCGGAGTGTCCGGCCGCAGGATTCATCTGCCGGGTTACGGATTCGACCGGCGGATCCATTCGGAGCGGCCGGCACCGAAGCCGAGCACGACCAGGAGCCCGGCTCCGGCCGTCGAGCCGACCGCCGGCCGGCCTTCGGCACGTGACGTGCTCGAAGGCATCTGGACGGACCTGCTGGCCATCACACCCGACGAGTGCGCCTCCTTCGTCGAGGCCGGCGGAGACTCGCTGGCCCTGCTGCGGCTGCGGCAACGCCTCGAAGCGGAACTGGGCACCGCACCGGCGCTGGGTGATCTGCTGGACGCCGGGACCTTCGCGGCCATGCTCGCGCTGCTGCCCGACGACACGGGAGCGCCCTCCTCCACGGTCCCGGCTCCGGCCGCCCCGTCGGCGGCGACCGTCTACCGGCCGTCCCTGGCCCAGCAGCGGATGCTGTTCGTGGACCTGATGCAGGACGACTCCAACCAGCACAACGTCACGCTCGCGGTGGACATCGCCGGACGGGTGGATCCGGCCGCGATGCGGGCGGCCTTCACCGACGCCCAGCGCCGTCACTCCGGACTGCGCACCGTGTTCCACCAGAGGGGCGGGCAGTTCGAGACCGAGATCCTCGACGAGCCGGGCGTGGAGCTCTCCGTGCTCGACACGGCGCTCGCCTCGGAGCGGGGGACGCTCCGTCCGCTGGCCGGGGACGACGACGTCCGGCAATGGGTGCGCGAGCTGGGCGAGCCTCCCCTGCGCTGCTTCGCCCAGCCGCCCGTACGCGCGACGCTGATCCTCGGCCCGGCGCGGAGCCTGCTGGTGATCACGGTTCACCACGCGGTGACCGACGCGACGTCCATGGGTGTCATGGTCGAAGACCTGGCGCAGGACTACCACCGCCGGCGGGCAGGGGACGACGCGCCGGCCGTGGCCGACCCGCACCAGTTCCACGACGTCCTCGCCGATCTGGAGCTGGCCCAGCAGAGCGACACGGCGCGCAGCAGCGCCTACTGGCGGGAACAGCTCGAAGGCGCGCCGGACCTGGTGCCCCTTCCCACCGACCGTCCCCGGCCCGAAGTGCGGGCGGGTACCGGCGCGATGTGGGGTCGCGACCTGGACCCCGAGCTGGCGTCGCGGGTCCGCGCGCTGTCCGCCGAGCTGAACGCCACGCCGTTCAGCACCATGCTGGCCGCCTACGCGGTCCTGCTGCGCCACCACAGCGGCGCGGACGACATGGCGATCGCCACACCGGTCACCAGCCGGTCCACCGAGGCGTCGCAGCGGGTTTTCGGGCTGCTGCTGAACACCTTGGTGCTCAGGGTGAGGCTCGGCCACGACGACTCGTTCGCCTCCTTGACGAGGACCGTGAGCGCGACGGTACTCGAAGGGATCCAGCACTCGGCGTTCCCGTTCGACAGGCTGGTCGCCGAGCTGAATCCGAAACGGGACCCCGGCCGCACTCCTCTGTTCTCCGTGATGTTCGCGATGCCGGTGGACTTCCCCCTGCCGTCCTTCGACGGCATGTCCAGCCGGCCGGTGGAACTGCCGGGCATCGGCGCGAAGTTCGATCTGACCCTGTACGTCACCCCGGCGGCGGACGGCGGTCTGCATCTGGACCTGGAATACGACCCGGCGCTCTTCGACGAGGCGACGATCCGGCAGTGGGGCGCCGACTACGTGCGGCTACTGGAAGCCGTGGTGGCCGATCCCGGCATCCGGCCGTCCCTGCCCGAGGCCGAGGCCTCCGTGGCGATCGCCACCACGACGGAAGGTGTGAACATGGCGGAAGGCGGCGACCGGCCGCTCAGCGATCTCGAACGCTATGTCGCGGACGTGTGGTCCGAGACACTGAAGATCGACGTCGACGGCCCGGGGGACGACTTCTTCGAGATCGGCGGCCACTCCCTGCAGGTGCTGACCTGCCTGGTCGAGGTCCAGGAGCGTTACCCCGACGCCACCATCCAGGACTTCTTCGCGTACCCCACCGTGGAGCAGTTCGCGGCCAGGCTGGCCGAACTGGACGCGGAGGTGCCCGCGCCCGCCGTCGAGGAGACGGCCGGCCGGAGCGAGGACGTCCCCGTGGCGCGGCCGATCCGGCACACCCCGGCGAAGGCGGCCGATGGCGGTGAGGTTCTCCTCACCGGCGCGACGGGTTTCCTCGGCGTGCACGTGCTGGCCGCGCTGCTGCGCGAGCCCGGCCGTCACGTGGCGTGCGTGGTGCGGCGGAGCGGTGAGGTCCCGGCCGTGGACCGGCTCGCGAAGGCGGTCGCGTACTACGTACCGGACGTCCTTTCCGAGCTGCCGGACCGCGTGCGGATCATCGAGGGCGACCTCAGCACGATCAGCGCCGACGAGCTGGCAGGTGCCACCGAAGGGGTCCAGGAGGTCATCCACGCCGCTGCCGAGGTGCGCCACTTCGGACGCGATGACCACTATTCCGCGAACAACATCGCCCCGACCGCCATGCTCGCCGCTCTGGCCCTGGCCCGCGGCTGGCGCATGGCTCACATGTCCACGCTGTCCGCCGTCGGCCCGGCGTCCGGGGACGGGCCGCTGGTCACCCTGCGAGAGGACGACTTCGACCGGGGCGAGGAGTTCGACAGCCCCTACGCCCGGTCGAAGTACGAGGCCGAACTGGTCGTCAGGAAGGCCATCGCCGAAGGGCTGGACGCGACGGTGCACCGGGTGGGGACGCTGGTCGGCAACACCAGGACCGGAACCTTCCTTCCCGATCCGAGCGTGAACATGATGTACCAGATCCTGCGGGTGATCCTCAGCTGCGGCCTCGTCCCCTCGGCGCCGGGGTGGGGCATGGACCTGACCCCCGTCGACTTCGCGGCCGACGCGATCCTGGAGCTTTCGCGGAACCCGGCCAATTCGGGCCGTACCTTCCACGTCTGCAACCCGGTGAATCTCCCCTCGTCCGATCTCGCGGTGATCCTGCGCGACCTCGGCTATGCCGTGATCCCCGCCGCCCCGGAGGCGGTGGGGCGTTGGCTGGGACGGCAGGAAGCCGACGCGATCGACTCCAACGCCTTCGCGTTCCTGGCCCAGTTCCTCAAGCCGGTGTCGACCCTGGTCGAGTACGACGCGCAGGCCACGTCGTCGGCCCTCGGGGATCTGTGCTGCCCCAGGCCGGACACGGCCCTGCTGCGCACCCTTCTGGGCCACGGCATCGAAACAGGCTTCTTCCCGAAGTCGCGGCTCTGGGACTTCGCGACCCGCCCTCAAACCCCGAACGTGCTTGGAGTAACACAGTGATCTATGACGTCGCCGTCAACGACGAAGGCCAGTACTCGACCTGGCCGGCCGACCGGGAGCTGCCCGACGGCTGGAAGCCGACCGGATTCCAGGGCGCCAAGGAGGAATGCCTCAGCCATATCGAGGAGGTGTGGACCGACCTGAAGCCGCTGTCCGTGCGCCGGCTCATCGAACCGGTGACCAACTCGCTCAGGACGGCGCGCCTGACCCTGCGGGAGCTGACGCCCGCTCAGGTGGCCGTGCTCCTCGACGAGAACGCCACCTCCGATGAGTGGGTCGCCGACTACCCGCTGCCCAGCAGCAAGTACCCCGCCATGGGCTTCGGGCGCCGGACCGCCGACCAGATGAGGCACGGGTTCGGCATGTACCACCTCGTCCGCGACTCGGACGGCCTGGTGATCGGCGAGATGGGCTTCCACCAGCCGCCGAACGACGGTGTCGTCGAAGTCGGATTCGGCCTCCCGGAGTCCTGCCGCGGTGCGGGCTACGCCACCGAGGCCCTGGCCGAGCTCACCCGCTGGGCGTTCACCCAGACGGGGGTCGACCAGGTCGTGGCTCGCACGCTGGACTCGAACGTGCCCTCCCAGGGCGTGCTGACCCGGACGGGCTTCAAACACGTCGGCCGTGACGGGGACTACGAGCGCTTCGTCCTCGTCGCGGCGGATCTCGCGCCCGTCTCCGGGCCCCTCGGCCTCGACGACGAGGGCCGCGCCGTGGTCACCGAGGTGTCCGAGGCACGCCTGACGGGTGAGCGGCGCCATGAGCTGGTCTTCGTGCCCGGGAGCGACCCGCTGATCCGGTCGATCCGCGAGGACGGCCACACCCTGGCCTTCGTCCAGTGCGGTGCCCTGAACGGCGTCGACGACAAGGACAACCACTTCCTGAACATCGTGGTGCGCCCGGAAGCCGCACGCCGCGGCCTGGCCTCGCGCCTGCTCTCCGAGGCACGCGTCTTCGCCCGTGAAGAGGGCAAGACCGGCCTGATCGCCGCCACCGCCGACGAGGACGAGATCTCCGGCGCCTGGATGCGCAAGCACGGGTTCGAGGTGATCGGCCTGCACAGCGTGAGCAAGCGGACGCCCGACGCCCCGACCGCCGATGCTCCCGCCCACCTGACCGTCGAACCGGTGGACAAGGCCGACGCCGCGGCCGTCGAGGAGCTCGTCGCCCTCGCGATGCTGACCTTCGCCGAGGCGGTGCTGCCCGGCGGCGTGAAGCTCAAGCCGGAACCGGAGACGGTGCGGCAGGTCCTCCTCGGAGATGGCGACGGCCTGCTGTTCATCTGCCGTCAGGACGGGCGCGCCGTCGGCTGGCTCGCGTCGGACCCGGTCCGGGACGGCGCCGTGAACCTGTTGGACTCCCAGACGCTCGCCGACTGCGCCGGCAACGACGTGCCGGAGGCGCTGCTCGCCGCGCTGGCCCGATGGGCGGACCAGGAACAGATCACGGTGACCGCCATCATCGCGGCGAAGGGGCAGCTCGAACTCGCGGCGGCCCTCCCCCGGTTCGGCTTCGAGCGCATGGACGGCAGGACGATCTGGCGGCTCGCCGTGGACACCGCCGCTCCCCAGGCCTGAACGTCTCCGCCGGCGCATGAGCACCGGCCGTTCCCCGTCGAATCGAAAGATGCGTCACATGTCTTCCACCAAGCAACATCCGCTCCGCGTGATCGGCCTCCTTCCACGCCGTGCTCAGGCGCTGCTGGTCGCCAACGCGGTGAACTCCTTCGGCGCGGGCCTGGTCATGCCCTTCTTGCTGATCTACTTCCGCGACATCCGCGGCCTGGACATCCGTATCGGCCCCGCCGCCATCGCCGTCACCGGCCTCTTCTCGTTCGGCTCCGGACTGGTCTGGGGCCACCTGCTGGACAAATTCAGCTACCGGATCGTGATGCCGACCGTCATGATCATTGCCGGTGTCGGCACCGGCCTCTACGCCATCGCCGACCGCCCGTGGATCGCACTGGCCGTCTCGGCCCTGTACGGCCTCGGCATGGGCGGGGTGGGCACGGTCACCAAGACGATGTTCGCCACGGTGGTCCCGAAGGAACACCGCACGCTGACCTTCGGCCTCGAATTCACCCTCTTCAACGCGTTCGTCGGACTCGGAGTCCTGGTCGGCGGCTTCGCCGCCGCGGGAACCCTGGGCAGCTACCAGCTGCTCTACCTGGGTGACGGGCTCTCCTTCCTCATCACCGCGGCGGCCTTCGTGTTCCTCCTGCCGAAGACCGCGGAGAAGCGGGACCACCCGGCCGAAGCCGACGCACCCAAGGCCTCCTACCGGTCCGTCCTGCGTATCCCCGCGCTCATGCTCGCCCTGCTCAGCATGCTGCTGTGCGCGACCGTCTCACTCAGCCAGTTCCAGTCCGCGCTGCCCGGCTATGTCACCCTCAACGACGCGGTCACGCCTCGCGGGATCTCGGTGGCCTTCATCGCGAACGTAGTGGTGATCGTCGTCGCCCAGTTCCTGCTCATGCCGCGGCTGACCGGCATGCGCAGGAGCACGCTGATCTCGGCGTCGGGCGTCCTCTCGGCGGCCAGCTGGGTGTGCGTCTTCTTCGCGGGCCTGACCTCCGGGACGGCCGCGCTGGTGGTGCTCATCGCCGGTGTCGCGATCTTCTCGGTGGCCGAGGTCATCGTGATCCCGATCGTCGCCGCCCTCATCAACGGCCTGGTCACCGACGAGGTTCGCGGGCGTACCAACGCCCTGTTCTCCTTCGTCATCTCCGGAGGGATGATCCTGGGCCCGCTGACCACGACCGCTCTCCTCGACATCGACCACGGCAGGGTCCTGATCGTGGTGCTGGCGGTCGGCAGCCTGCTCGTCCCCGTGGCGGCCTTCAAGCTCCGTCGAAGCCTTTCGGACGAGCACGACCGCCCCGCGGAGGAGGCCGGGACGGCGGCCGAGGCCGTGCCGGACGACGAGCTGGCCGCCGCCAAGGCCTGATCGAGGCCCCGAAGCCGCAGCTGACGTGACCCCGAACGGCAAGCTCGCTGCGGCCTCTCGGCCGGCACCCACGCCGAACGGTCCCCCCACGAGCCGGACGTGGAGGCCTCGCCAGGCCCATCGCGTTTTTGAACGAAGGGAACAGTTGATGACGAGCGCAACGAGGAAACCGTGACCAGTTCACTGATCGATCGATTCCGTGCCTTCGAAGACAGGGACGCCCTCATCGTCGAGGGAGTCCGGTACACGTACGCGGCGCTGGCGCGGCGCGTCCGCGACTGGCAGGCATACCTCGACGAGCACGATGTCGGCGCCGGCCAGGTGGTCGCCCTGGAAGGCGCCTGTGATGTCGACGTGTGCGCCGCGTTCGTCGCACTGGCCGACAGGGGGGCGATCATCGTCCCGCTGCCGCGGTCCTCGGACGCCAAGCGCGCGGAGTACCACGAGACCGCCGAGGTGGAAGTGGCCATCACCGTGGGCGGCGAGACGGGACGCGCCGTCGAGCGGACCGGCCCGCGGGCTACGCACGCACTCCACGGACGTCTGCGGGACGCCGGGACACCGGGCCTGGTGCTCTTCAGCTCGGGAACCACGGGGCGCAGCAAGGCCATCGTGCTCGACCTGGGCACGATGCTCGCGAAGTACGGCGAGCCGTCGCGTGCCCGGCGCACCCTGGGCTTCCTCAGCATCGACCACATCGGCGGGATCAACACCCTGCTGCACACCCTGAACCACGGCGGCACCCTGGTCACGGTCTGCGACCGCAGGCCCGACACGGTGTGCTCGGCGATCGCCGCCTTCGGCGTCGAGGTCCTTCCCACCACGCCGACGTTCCTCAACATGCTGCTCATCTCGCATGCTCACGAACAGCACGACCTGACGTCGCTGGAACTGATCACCTACGGCACCGAGCCCATGCCCCAGCGCACGCTCGAGCTGCTGAACCAGGCGCTGCCGTCGGTGCGGTTCAAGCAGACGTACGGCCTTTCGGAGCTCGGCATCATGGCGACCAAGTCGAAGGGCGACGGGAGTCTGTGGGTCAAGCTCGGCGGCGCGGGGTTCGACTACCGGATCGTCGAGGGAATCCTCTGGGTGCGCTCCGAGACGGCCATGCTCGGCTACCTCAACGCGCCCGCCCCGTTCGACGGTGACGGCTTCTTCAACACCCAGGACGTCGTCGAGACCGACGGCGACTACGTACGGATTCTCGGCCGCGCCACCGAATTGATCAATGTGGCGGGAGAGAAGGTCTACCCGAGCGAGGTCGAGAACGTTCTGCTCGAAATTCCGAACATCGCCGAAGCCACGGTCTCCGGCAGGCCCAGCCACGTGACAGGAATGGTGGTGAAAGCCACCGTGAAATTGGTCAGCCCCGCGGACGCGCGTGAAGTCGCCCGCCAGGTTCGCGAGTACTGCGGCCGAAGGCTGGAAGCGTACAAAGTGCCGGTCGTCGTGGAAGTCTCCGACGCCGACCAGCACTCCGACCGGTTCAAGAAGGTGCGCACTCCCGCATGACAGAGAATCTCAGCACAGCAGTGGAGAAGGGCGTCGGCGAAGGACGGGTGGCCGTCGTCAGCGGGGGCAGCCGGGGGCTGGGACGCGTCCTGGTCGAACGCCTGCTCGCCGACGGCTGGCGTGTCGCCACGTTCAGCCGCTCCACCTCCGAATTCATCGCCGAATCGAGCGCGGCCCACCCGGAATCCTTCTACTGGGAGGCCCTCGACCTGGGCGAGCCCGCGACGGCGCGGACCTTCGTCCGCAACGTCCACCGTGTGTTCGGCAGGCTGGACCTGCTCGTGAACAACGCGGGCCTGGTGCGCGAGGAACTGCTCTTCACCATGCCGCCGAAGGCGATCGAGGCGCAGATCACCGCCAACCTGGTCGCCCCCATCATGCTGACCCAGGCGTGCGCGCGGCTGATGACCCGCCAGGGCGGCGGGAACATCGTCAGCATCTCGTCCATCAACGCCGTCCGCGGCTACCGGGGCGTCTCGGTCTACGCGGCGGCCAAAGCGGGTCTCGACGGGTTCACCCGGAGCCTGGCCCGTGAACTCGGCGGCCACGGCATCCGCGTCAATTCGGTTGTGCCCGGCTATTTCGACAGCGCGATGACCGCGGAGATGCCCGCCGCGTACCGCGAACGCATCGAGCGCCGGACCCCCCTCGGCAGACTGGCCTCGGCGGACGACATCGCCGACGCCGTTCTCTACCTCAGCTCCCCCCGGGCGGAATTCGTCACCGGGCAATCCATGGTCATTGACGGAGGTCTCACATGCTGAACGCACAAGGGTCGATCGAGGCCGAAATCCTTCGCCTGCTGCAAGGCGCGGGCGGGGAAATATCCACGATTTCCCTGACGAGCGACCTGGTCGGGCTCGGCCTCACCTCGCTCATGTTCGCCGAGCTGCTCATCGGCATGGAGATGGAGCTCGGAGTGGACCCCTTCCAGGGCGAGACCTCGATCGTCGAGATGCGGACGGTCGGCGACCTGGTCACCGCCTATGACGCTGCGCTCAGCGCAGAGTCCGCACGAGGGTGAGGTAGCGAGACCTTGAGTATCTGCGTTCTCCGCGGCCGATCGACCACCGCCGTGGAACCCGCTGAACTGACCTTGATCCTCCTGCACCACGCGGGAGGATCGGCGGGGAGCTTCGTACCTCTCCTTCCCCACCTCCCCGAGAACTGGCGGATCCTGGTCCCGGAGCTGCCGGCGCGAGCGACCGCGCCCAAGCAGCCGGTCTGCCCGAGCGTCGAGAGCGCGGTGGACTCGTTCGCCGAGGCCCTGGCCGGAGAACTGTCCGGACCCTACGCGGTCTTCGGCCACTGCCTCGGAGCGCTGATCGCCTACGAGCTCGTCCAGGACCTCGCGAAGCGGGGGCACCGGCCGCTGTGGGTCGGTGTGTCAGGAAGCCCGGCGCCACAGCTCGTCGTCCCGGAGCCCGCCAACGGCCGGCCCGAGGACTGGACACGCGACCAGTACGTCGACTACATGCGCTGGCTGGGCGCCACCCCCGAGGAGTTGTGGAACAACACCGTCCTGGCGGACCGCATGATAGCCGCGCTTCGCAACGACCTCATCGTGAACCACGGATACCGGTATGGGGGCCACGCACCCTTGACCTCTCCGCTCTCCGTCATGAGGGGAGACTCCGATCCGCTGGTCAGTGCCGAGGAGATGCGGGCCTGGTCCGATCACGCGGGCGCCACGGATTTCCGCACGTGGCCCGGGGACCATTTCTACCTCTTCGACCGCGCGCCCGAGGTGTGCGCCCGGATCGTCGGCGCGATCGCCGAAGCAGTCGCACCAGCCGAGATGACGGGGGTTCGTTGATGGCGACCAGATCTGCCCGCGCCGTATGGCGGGGCCCGTTGTTCGGTGAACAGCCGCAGGATGCCGGGGAGGGTTCGGTCTCCCTCGACTCGGTGGGCTCCGGCCTGCGGATGCGATGGAGCAGCAGGATCTCCGAGCCTGCCGGGGAGAGCACCCCGGAGGAGCTCGTGGCGGCTGCGCTGGCCATGGACTACGCGCAGTGCCTCACCCACAAGCTCGAAGAGCGCGGCCACCTCGCCCGCGAACTCGATGTCGAAGCCACGCTCCACCTGGACCTCGTCGAACCCGGCCGCCACTCCCTCACCTCGGGCTCCCTGACTGTCCGAGGAGTGGCAGACCTGCCCCTCGCCCTGTTCCAGGACCTCTCCCTGATCGCCCACAAGGAGTGCTTCCTCGTCATAGCGCTGGACCTTCCCATTTCGGTCCGGGCGACCCTGTCCGGCCCGCGCGACGCGTAGGCCCCACACCGGAGCCTCGGGCTCCGCCGCTTCACCGCGCACGTCGGTCGGCCGGACCCGGCGTGGCCGACCCGTGCCTCGGAGCCGCGGACGACATCGCGGACACGGGTCGGCCTCGGCACTCCCGGACCGGGCGGCCACGCCGGGTCCGGGAGCCCGTCCGGTCCCGATCACCGGGGACGAGCAGGGAACGTCCGGCCCGCGGCTCGGCCGCTCTCCCCGGCAGACCGCGTGAACACGTACAACCCGACAGACCCGACGACGAGGTGCACACGAGCATGACCATCGGCATGGACAGCGACACGTGGTTCCGCAGGTACTCCGCGACGGCCACACCCCGACGCCGCCTGGTGCTCCTGCCGCACGCGGGCGGCTCCGCGAGCTTCTTCCACTCCTGGGGTCGGGCCTTCGGCGGCGACACGGAGGTCCTGGTCGCGAAGTACCCCGGTCGGCACGAGCGGCTGGCTGACCCCTTCATCGACAGCATGGACATGCTCGCCGACCAGGTCACCGCGGCGCTGCTGCCCTTCGCGGACGTACCCCTGACGCTTTTCGGCCACAGCATGGGGGCTTCGCTGGCCTACGAGGTGGTGCGGCGTCTGGAGAAGCGGCACGCCGTCCGGCCCGCCGCCCTCCACGTGTCCGGTCGCGAGGCCCCGCACCGGCTGACCCGCCGTACGCTCTACCAGGAGGAGGACGCGGCGCTGATCGCCGAACTGCGCAGGCTCGGCGGGACCGACTCCGCTCTCCTGGACGACCCGGACGTCCAGGAGTTCGTACTGCCGGCGCTCCGGGCGGACCTCACCATCGTGGACTGCTACGGTCCGCGCCCCGCCACCCCGGTCGGTTGCCCCGTCCACGCCTGGGTCGGCGACACGGACCCGTGCACCTCCGCGTCGGAGATGAAGGCCTGGGCCGATGTCGCGCCCTGCGGATTCCAGCTGAGGGTCCTGCCCGGCGGCCACTTCTACCTGGTCGAACAGCACGACGCGGTGGTGCGCGCGCTCTCGGCTCAGCTGGTCACCGCGGGCTGACGAGGGACGCGGCCCCCGCCTGCCATCAGGACCGCATACACGACGAGTGACGCACCCAGTCCGACGGCCCAGCCGTAGTCGGCGAGCGGCTTGAGGAAGGGAATGAGGCCGTCCGCCGGGAAGGGGCCCTTGCCCGGGGCCGAGTGCGAGCCGCCGACCGCCAGGACGCCGCCGACGGCGAAGGCCACGACGGCGGCCGGGTTCCAACCGCCCTTGTACCAGTAGGGCCCGCCAGGCCGGTAGAGCCCGGCCAGGTCGAGGACGGTGCGGCGGATGATCCAGTAGTCGGCGATGAGGATGCCGGCCACCGTGCCGAGGAGTCCGCCCACCAGGCCGAGCCAGGTGAAGATGTACAGCTCGGGGGTCGCGGTGAGCTTCCACGGCATGATGACGACGCCCACCACGCCGGTGATCAGCGCGCCGGTACGGAAGTTGATCAGTTTGGGCGCGAGGTGGGCGAGGTCGTACGCGGGTGAGACGACGTTCGCCGCGATGTTCACCGAGATCGTGGCGACGAGCACGGTCACCAGCGCGAAGAGCAGCCCGAAGACGTTGTCGGTCTTCGCGGCGAGCGCGACCGGGTCCCAGACGGGCGCCCCGTACACCGCCTGGGATCCGGAGGTGACGAAGACGGAGAGGAGGGCGAACAGCGTCATGGTGGTCGGCAGGCCGAGCGTCTGCCCCCGGATTTGGGCCCGCTGTCCGGCCCCGAAGCGGGTGAAGTCCGGGATGTTGAGGGAGAGGGTCGCCCAGAAGGCGATCATTCCCATGAGGGAGGGGAAGAAGACCGGCCAGAATTCGGCGCCCCAGCCCAACTTCGACGGCTGGTCCAGGAGCGGGCCGAATCCGCCCGCCTTCACCACGATCCACACCAGCAGCACGAGGGCCCCGACGATGACGAAGGGCGCGGCCCAGTTCTCGAAGCGTCGCAGCGCCTCCATCCCCCGGTAGATGATGGCCAGTTCGAGCATCCAGAAGAACAGGAAGCAGAGCCAGAGCGTCCACGGCTGACCGCCGACCTCGCCGGCCTGCGCCCATCCTCCGAAGACCTTGTCCAGCAGGATGAAGATGCCCTGCCCGCCGATCCAGGTCTGGATGCCGAACCAGGCGCAGGCGACACCCGCGCGGATCAGTGCGGGCAGATTGGCGCCGCGCAGCCCGAACGACGCCCGGGCCAGGACGGGGAAGGGTATGCCGTACTTGGGTCCGGCGTGCCCGGTCAACAGCATCGGCAGCAGGACGATGATGTTGGCCAGGGCGATGGTGAAGACCGCCTGCTTCCAGTCCATACCGAGCGCGACCAGGCCCGAAGCCAGCAGCCAGGACGGGATGTTGTGGGCCATGCCGACCCAGAGCGCGGCGAAGTTGTACGTCGTCCAGCGGCGCCGCGCGACCGGGACGGGCAGCAGGTCGTCATTGACGAACCGGCCGTCCGCGGGGACCGCGCCGGGCGCGAGCTCGACACGGCCGCGCGGGTCGGATATCTGGCCGGGCGGGCCTATGGGGGCGGTGGCGGTCATGGCGGTGGAACCCTTCGTTCGGGGACGGAACGAGGCCGTGCGGGCACCAGGGGGGTTCATGAGGCGGGGGTTCGTGGTGCGAGGGGGAGCCGAGCTCAGGCGTTGATCACGGGGATGATCTCGGAACCGTAGGCGTCGATGGCGGCTTCCCTGGCGTCGTGCATCGCGTACACGGCGAACTGGTCGACGCCGAGGTCGCGCAGGGCGCGGAGCTTCGCGATGTGGGCCTCCGGGGGGCCCAGCAGGCAGAAGCGGTCGACGATCTCGTCGGGGACGAAGTCGGTGGACGGGTTGTCGGCGCGGCCGTGGTGGCTGTAGTCGTAGCCCTGGCGGGACTTGATGTACTCGGTCAGCTCGTCCGGGATCACCCCGGAGTGCTCGCCGTAGCGGGAGACGAGGTCGGCGACGTGGTTGCCGACCATGCCGCCGAACCAGCGGCACTGGTCACGCGCGTGCGCGAGGTCCTCGCTCACGTACGCCGGGGCCGCCACGCAGATGGTGATGGCGTCCGGGTCGCGGCCGGCGGCCACCGCGGCCTCCCGGACCGACTTGATCATCCACTCGGTGAGGTAGAGGTCCGCGAGCTGGAGGATGAACCCGTCCGCCTTCGTCCCGGCCAGCTCCAGGGCCTTGGGCCCGTACGCGGCCATCCAGACGGGCAGCTTGCCCTCGCGGATCCAGGGGATCCGGATCGGGTTGCCGTCGACGACGGCCTCCCGGCCCTCCGCCAGGTCGCGGATGACGTCGATGGCCTCGCCGAGCCGGGCCAGGGTGTTGGGCTTGCGCCCGGCGACCCGCATCGCCGAGTCCCCGCGCCCGATCCCGCACACGGTCCGGTTGCCGTACATGTCGTTGAGGGTGGCGAAGGTGGAGGCGGTGACCTCCCAGGTGCGGGTGCCCGGATTGGTGACCATCGGGCCGACGTGCAGCTTCTGCGTGTTGGCCAGGATCTGGCTGTAGATGACGAACGGTTCCTGCCACAGCACGGCCGAGTCGAAGGTCCAGCCGTAGCGGAACCCGTTGCGCTCGGCGCGCTTCATGAGGCTGACCACCGCCGAGGCGGGCGGGTCGGTCTGCAGGACGAGGCCGAAGTCCATGGCTGCTCCTTACGGGCTTGCGGCTTACAGGTACTGGCACGTGGAGCGGGGGAGGAAGGCCCCGTGGCCCGCCCGGCCGGTGTACTCCCGCCGGTCGATGACGAGTTCGCCGCGCGAGAGCACGGTGTCGACGCGTCCGGTGATCCGCCTGCCCTCGTACGCCGAGTAGTCCACGTTCATGTGGTGCGTCTCGGCGGAGATGACCTGCTCGGCCTGCGGATCGTAGAGGACGATGTCGGCGTCGGAGCCCGGCGCGATGGTGCCCTTCTGCGGGTAGAGGCCGAACATCCGGGCCGGGGTCGCGCACGCGATCTCGATCCAGCGCCGGCGGCTGATGTGCCCGTCCAGGACGGCCTGGTGGAGGAGGTCCATACGGTTCTCCACCCCCGGCAGCCCGTTCGGGATCTTGGAGAAGTCGCCCCGGCCCAGCTCCTTCTGGCCGCGGAAGCAGAAGGGGCAGTGGTCGGTGGAGACGACCTGGAGGTCGTTGGTCCGCAGGCCCCGCCACAGCGCCTCCTGGTGCTCGCGCGGCCGCAGCGGGGTGGAACAGACGTACTTGGCGCCCTGGAAGTCCGGCTCCGCCAGGTTGTCGGTGGACAGGAACAGGTACTGCGGGCAGGTCTCCCCGAAGACCGGCAGGCCCTTGTTCCGGGCTGCCGCCAGCTCGGCCACCGCCTCCTGGGCCGAGACGTGGACCACGTACAGGGGGGCGCCCGCGACCCTCGCGAGCTGGATCGCGCGGTGGGTGGCCTCCGCCTCCAGCAGCACCTTGCGCACCTCGCCGTGGTGGCGGGGGTCCGTCTCCCCCCGCGCCAGGGCCTGTTCGACGAGGACGTCGATCGCGATGCCGTTCTCCGCGTGCATCATGATCAGCCCGCCGTTGCCCGAGGCCCGCTGCATGGCGCGCAGGATCTGGCCGTCGTCGCTGTAGAAGACGCCGGGGTAGGCCATGAACAGCTTGAAGGACGTGACGCCCTCCCCCACGAGGAGGTCCATCTCCTTCAGGGTCCCCTCGTGGACGTCCGAGAGGATCATGTGGAAGGCGTAGTCGATCGCGCAGTTGCCGTCGGCCTTGGCGTACCAGGTGTCGAGGCCCTCGCGCAGGGAACGGCCCACGCCCTGTACGGCGAAGTCGACGATCGTGGTGGTGCCGCCCCAGGCGGCGGCCCGGGTCCCGGTCTCGAAGGTGTCGGAGGCGGAAGTGCCGCCGAAGGGGAGCTCCATGTGGGTGTGCGCGTCGACCCCGCCGGGGATCACGTACTTCCCGGCCGCGTCGATCGTACGGTCGGCCGTCCACGCTTCGGCGGCGGCCGAGCCGTGTGCGGCGAGCGCCGCGACCCGGCCGTCCTCGATCAGGACGTCCGCGTGGAGCTCGTCGGCGGCGGTGATGACGAGCCCGCCGCGGATCAGGGTGCGGATGTTCATGTGGGTCCCTCCCCTACTGAACGCTGCGCAAGGCCTGCCCGAGGATCTCGGCGCCCTCTTCCGCTTCGGCGACGGTGAGGGAGAGCGGCGGTGCGATGCGCAGCACGCTGGTGTTGTGGCCGCCGCCCTTGCCGAGCAGCAGGCCGCCTTCGCGGGCGGCCTCCAGGACGGCGGCGGCCGCCTGCGGGTCGGCCTGGTCGGTACCGGGCTTCGTCAGCTCCAGCCCGGCCATCAGGCCCCGGCCGCGGACCTCCCGTACGGCGGGCACGGCGGCGCAGACGGCGCGCAGCCGCTCCAGCAGCAGGCCGCCGACGCGCCGGGCGTTGCCCTGGAGGTCGTGCTCCAGCACGTAGGCGAGGTTGGCGACGCCGGCCGCCATGGTGACCGGGGAGCCGCCGAAGGTGGAGATGGAGTTGCTGTCGAGGCAGTTCATCACCTCGGCGCGGGCCACGACCCCGCCGATGGACATGCCGTTGCCGATGCCCTTGGCGAAGGTCAGGATGTCCGGCGGGCCGTTCTGGGCGTGTGCCTGCCAGCCCCAGAAGTGCTCTCCCGTGCGGCCCCAGCCGGTCTGCACCTCGTCGCTGATCCACAGGATGCCGTGCCGGTCGAGGACCTCGCGGAAGGCCCCGTACAGGCCGTCGGGCGGGGAGGTGAAGCCGCCGACGCCCTGGACGGGCTCGGCGATGAGCGCGGCCACTCCCCCGCGGGCCTGGCCCAGTACGTCTTCCAGGTCCGCGACGGCGGCGGCGGTGAAGGCGGCGTCGTCGAGGTGTGCGAAGGGGCCGCGGCTGCGGACGGCGCCGTGGACGTAGTACGTCTGGAGCGGCGAGAGGCTGGTCGGGGACCAGCCGCGGTTGCCGGTGATGGAGACGGTGGAGAAGGACCGGCCGTGGTAGCTGTTGCGCATCGCCAGGATCTGGTTGGAGCGGCGGTACGTCGTCGCGAGCAGCAGGGCGGTGTCGTTGGCCTCCGTGCCGGAGGTGGTGAAGAAGACCCGGGCTTCGGGGATGCCGGACAGGGCCGCGACCCGTTCGGCGAGCTCGACCATCGGCCGGTTGAGGTAGAGCGTGGAGGAGTGGATGATCCGGCCGGCCTGTTCGGAGACCGCCTTGGTGACCTCGGGCAGCGCGTGGGCGGTCATGGTGGTGAGGATGCCGCCGAAGAAGTCGAGGTAGCGGTTGCCGTCGGCGTCCCAGACGTGGCGGCCCTCGCCGTGGGTGAGTTCGATGGGCCGGTCGTAGTAGAGCGCGAGCCAGTCGGGCAGGACGGCGGCGTGGCGGCTGTGCAGGGGAATGGGGTTGCTCACGGCTGTACGAGCCCTCCGTAGGCGTCGGGGCGGCGGTCGCGGTAGAAGGCCCACTGGGTGCGGACCTCTTCGATGAGTCCGAAGTCGAGGTCGCGGACGAGGAGTTCCTCGTCCTTGTCGCTGGCGAGGTCTCCGACGAACTGGCCGCGCGGGTCGACGAAGTAGCTGGTGCCGTAGAAGTCGTTGTCGCCGTACTCCTCCTGGCCGACGCGGTTGATGGCGGCGATGAAGTACTCGTTGGCGACGGCGGAGGCGGGTTGTTCCAGCTGCCACAGGTGCGAGGACAGGCCGCGGTGGGTCGCGGACGGGTTGTAGACGAGCTGGGCTCCCGCGAGGCCGAGTTGGCGCCAGCCCTCGGGGAAGTGGCGGTCGTAGCAGATGTACACGCCGACGCGGCCGACGGCGGTGTCGAAGACGGGCCAGCCGAGGTTGCCCGGGCGGAAGTAGTACTTCTCCCAGAAGCCCTTGACCTGGGGGATGTGGTGCTTGCGGTACTTGCCGAGGTAGCTGCCGTCGGCGTCGATGACGGCGGCGGTGTTGTAGTAGAAGCCCTCGCTCTCCCGCTCGAAGACCGGGACGACGATCACCATGCCGGTCTCGCGGGCGAGGTCCCGCATGCGGCGGACGGTCGGTCCGTCGGGGACGGCCTCGGCCCAGCGGTAGTGCTCGGGCTCCTGGACCTGGCAGAAGTAGGGGGCGTTGAACACCTCCTGGAAGCCGATGATCCGCGCGCCCTGGGCGGCTGCCCTGCGGGCGTGCTCCTCGTGTTTGGCGATCATCGACTCGGTGTCTCCGGTCCAGGTGGCCTGGACCAGTGCGGCGCGGACGACTTGGGCCATGAGCTGCTCCTCGCGACGGGAACGCCGGCTCTACGCACGTAGACGCGGTACGTAGGGAGTTGAAGGTAGGCCTCGGCACAGCGTGGGGCAAGACCGCCGTGCGCAGTTGGAGTAGTCGATCACGTTACGTCTCCACGTGGTCGAATCCGGTCGGCGGGCGGGCGTTTTACGCTGCCGGGATCCCCGCCACGCGCAGGGCGTGCGCCAGGTCGCGGTGCCGGGTCCCGGACAGGGCGCGGGCCGCCCGGAGCAGCCGGGGGGCGAACCAGTGCGGGTCTCGGCGGGCCAGGGCCGCGGCCTCCTCGGCGGTGCGCAGACCCACGAAGGCGCCGAGCAGGGCCTCGGCCTCCCGGTCCCGCCCGGCCGCGCCGAGGGCGAGGGCGACCTCGGCGACCTCGGCTCCGGGACGGGCCACGCCCTGGCGCAGCAGCCGGTCGCAGTCGGCCCGCCGCCCCGCGGCGCCGAGGGCCGCCGCGGCCGCGGCGAGCCCCTCGGGCGGGAGCGAGGCCGCCTCCCAGAGCAGGGTGGCCCAGTCGGCGGCGAGCCCGGCGCGGTTCAAGTCGGCCGCCAGTTCCGGCAGCAGCTCGGCGGGCCAGGCGGCGGCCTCGCAGAGCAGGGCGTGGGCCTCGCCGGTCCGGCCCTGGGCGCGCAGCGCGAGGAGTTCGCCGACGAACGCCCGTCGGGCGGGGGCGTCGGCGCCGGGCGGCGGGGGCTGCGAGGCCCCGGGCGGCTCGGCCCGCGGGTCGTGGCCGCCGCCCTCGGGGTGCCCGGAGCGGGGGCTCCCCGCGGTCGGCCCCCGGCGGGGGACCCGGGCGCCGCGCGGCACATCGGGGCCGGACGTCGGCCCGGGGCGGCGGGCGCCCCTGGGAGGCGGTAGCGCGTCGAAGCGGGACTCCGGCTCGGCGCGGCCGAAGCGGGCGCCCCGGGGGGACGGGAGCCGTACGGGCCCGCCGTCCGGCCCGGCCGTGGTGGCGCCGTCGTCCGCCGGCTGACCCGGCGGCGGGGTGAAGGCCGGCGGGCCGACGGCCGCCCCACCCGCGTACCGGGCGCCTCCCGCCCGCCGTGCGCCGCGCGGCCACCGCCCCTCGGCCCGCCCGACCGGGGGCTCCACCTCACCCGCCGTCTCAACGCCGTACGCCCCGGCGGCAGCCGCTGAGGCGGGCCCGGCAACGGACTCGGACGCGAACCCGGCAGCGGATCCGCCGTACGGCCCCGGCGGCGCCCCGGCGGCGGACGCGGAGGCAGGCTCCGCGGCAGACCCGCCGGACCCTGCGGGACACCCGGGAACGGGCCCGGAGGACGGCCCCACGGCAGACCCACCGTACGGTCCGACCGGCGGCCCGGACGGCGACCCCGCAGGGGGGACGGCGGAGTCGGGGGACGCGGGGCCGGGCAGCGGCCCCGCAGGGGGAACGGCGGAGGCTGGACGGTGGCCCGGGAGGGCCTCCAGGCGGGCCGCGAGGTCCGCGTACCGGGCGGCGGCGCGGGCCGCGTCGTCCCGGGTCCAGGAGAGTTCCCGGGCCAGCGCGTCCGCCTCCGCCCGGTCGGCGGCCGCGCCGAGCCGCCCGCTCAGGCTCCGCAGGGCGGCCTGCGCGTGGGCCCGCTGGGCGCCGGCCGCCGCGAGCAGGGTCCGCAGTTCCTCGGCCCCACCCGGCAGCCGGTCCCACGCGGTGACGGCCGCGGCCCGCAGCCGCGCCGCGTATACGGTCTCCCGCGCCGCGAACTCCGCGCCCCGGGCCACCTCCAGGTCCCGCAGCAGCGACTCCACGACGTCCCAGGGCGGTATCGCCGCCCCGTCGAGACAGGCCCGCATGCCGTCCGGATCCCGGCGCAGGAACTCCCCGTACCAGCCCGCCCCGGGGTCCAGCCTCCGCGTCAACCCTTGCAGGTAGCCCGAGAGTTGACCGATCACCAGCGAAGTCGCGGTCTCCATGACCGCATTGGATCCCACCCGTGTTACGGGAGGGCTACGGGAGTCTCAAACCTTGACGGCGATCGCGGTGTGCGGCCGCTTGCCCAGGCGCACCACGGTGGCGGGTACGTCCACCAGCCAGAACTGCCAGCCGTACTTGCGCAGCAGGAGCCTGCGCACCCGCCGCAGCCCCGCCTCGTCCAGCAGCCGGGCGTCACCCTCCAGCACGGCCGCACCCTCCTCGACGCGCCCGCGCACATCGCACGCGGTGAGGGTGACCCGGCCGTTGTTGCGGATCCGCTTGACCTTCCACGCGTCGCTGCGGGTCCATACGTACAGCTCATCGCCGTCGGCCACCGCCCAGACCGGCGTGGCCACGGGGGTGCCGTCCTTGCGGAAGGTGGTGAGGCTGACGTAGCGCGCCTTGCCGAGTTCTTCGAGGTCCATACCGAGACCCTAAGAGTTGATCGGTAATTACACGTTGTCGATCTTGAGGTTGTGGAGGACGGCGACGGCACGGATGGTGTCGTTGATCGCGTCGCCGCGCCTGCGGTGCTGACGCAGGGCACGGTAGGGCGCTGCGGTATGCGCCGTCTCCGATGGAGAGGTCATGCCCGGCGACCTGCTGGGCCATGGTGTCGCGGAAGACGACGATGTCGTTGCGGTTGCAGGGCCACGCGTCACCGACTGCGACAACGCACCGCTCGCTGGCGCGGAAAGCGAACTGCACGTTGACGCTGCGGCGGTAGTTCTTGGAGCAGGCCGTCACCGTCTGGTCCTCCACGGGGATGAGCGTGTCGTCTACGACCCACAGGTCCGACCGTCGCCCTTCGGGTGGTTCGAGGAGTCCGGCGATCAGGGGCGTGAGATAACTGAGGACGCGGTGCACGGTGGCCAGGTCAGCTAACTTTGTGGCGGGAGGTGACGGCGATGCGGGCTGCCCAGACGCGCAAGTTCCGGGGGAAGAACAAGGCCCCGAAGTGGACCAAGCCCGATGACGGGATGGTGTCGGTGATGGTGCTGCCGCTGGCCGTCACCGACCCCACCGACCTGGCCCGGCTGAACAAGCTGTTCGGCGCGATGTGGGCGATCAAGAGGGCCGTCCAGCGCGACGCCCGTGCCAAGGTTGACGCGTACTGGGCCGCCAAGCACGAGCGCGACCACGACGGGGCGAAGGCCGTACGGCAGCGCCTCGGCCTGTCCCGCGAAGCGCTGGAACGCTGCGCCTACAAGCACCTCGAAGACGCCGGACACCTCAAGCACCACGCCTCAAAAGCCCTCGCAATGCATGTGGCTGACGAGGTGTGGAACGGCGTGCAGCGACACTTGTTCGCTGACACAACCGGCGAGCGCCACGGCCGTCCGAAGACCGGCCGCTGGCACGACTTCACCCACATCCCCGGCCGCGCCCGCTCCCACACCACCGCCAACAAGTGGGAGACCTTCCGCCTCGTCGGCACCCTCCACGGCCACGCCATGGCCTACACCTCCGGCGGCCAGCGTCAGTTGACGCAGCCGCGCCGGATGCCGAAGCCGGCGCTACCGTCCGCAACGGTGCCCACGGGAAAGGCGACCGCCTCGGGCAAGCCCGCGATGCGGAAGGCCACATGGCGGGACCACGCCGGGCCGCTCGCTGTCGTCTTCGCGGGCGGCCCCGGCTCCAGCCGTGGTGATCTCCTGCTTCCCGTCCGCGTCCCGCAGGGTCCGGGGCAGTGGGCGCGGGTGGAGCACTTCCTCGCCAACCCCGGCCGCTGGCACAAGGTGGATCTCGTACGCCGCCGCAAAGCGTCCGCTCCGGGCGGCTGGGTGTACGAGGCGCACCTGATGGTCCTCGGCTCCGGATACACCGCCCCGGCCGTACGGCAGATGCGTGAGCAGGCCGCCGCGCTGGACCGTATCGGCGGGGTGGACGGCAACGTCTCCAACCTCTCCGTCGTCTCCTTCCCCGCCAGCCTGGACCCCGCCACGGGTGCCCCAGCCTCCACCGAGATCACGCTCACCGAGGCCGAGTGCGCCTTGCTGACCAAGCAGGCGAAGAAGCGGCGGGGACGTGCGCGGGCGCTGGAACGCTCCCGCCGGGCCACGAACACCGCGCAGTACGGGCTGTCGAAGAAGCAGGCCAAGCGCGCTGAACGCCGCGCTTCCAAATGCCTCCCGGAGAAGGCCGTCACCGTGCCGGGCGGTGCCCGCGCCGCACGATCCGATGGTGTGCCGAAGCAGGCGTATCGCCGTGATCGGCTGTCCTTCCACTGCCGCCAGGTGCGCGCCCGCCAGGCCGAGCACGCAGCATCCGCGGCGGAACACCGCCGTCACCGCGCCCGCCAGGTCGCCCGGCAGGTCATCGCCGCCCACGGGCCCGTGCTCGTGGTGGAGGACTGCGACATCCGCACCTGGTACCGGCTGTGGGGCAAGCGCCTCTCCCAGACCACACCCGGCCTGCTCATCGCCGCACTCGACCGCGAATGCGCCGCAGCGGGCGGCCGACTCGTTCGGGCCTCCACCTGGTCCACCGCCCTGTCACAGCACTGCCTGTGTGGTGAGCGGGTCTCAAAGTCGCTGCGGGACCGCGAGCACAAGTGCATCGCCTGCGGCCTGGTCGGCAAGCGAGACCTCGTGTCCGCCGCGCTGGCCGCCTTCGTCCGCCTCACCGACGTGGACGACCCCAAGACCGCGTACCTGGACAGCAGCCTGTCCCGGCACGCACAGATCATTTACGCAGAAGCGCTGGAAGAAGCGCTGAAGGAGTCAACCACACCTCGCCAGAACACCCTTCGGGGTGCTGGCCGCGTGGCAGTCCCGCATCAGCGCGGGACCTCTACTCCTCGAAGCGCCGGAAAGCGGCCCCGAGCAACCCCGGATGAGACACGCCCCATGCGTGACCACGCCGGAAAGCCCGGACACCGCCCCGGCTGCAATCCACAGCTCACCCTCTGGTGAATTGCGGATCAAGTCTTAGGTTCATCTCCCGCGCGCACCGGCGGCGGGTGCGGGCGGCGGGGACGGCCCGGTGGCGGTGGTTCCGCCGCCGGGGTCCTGGGCAGGGGTCCGGTCGTCCGGGGCGGCGCGGGCCGCGGACAGCAGGCCGCCCGCGAGGAGCGCGCCGACGAGGCCGAGGCCGATCCGCTGGGATGCGTTCATGGCAGACACGTCTTCACGCTTGCCCCGCACTCCGGCGCTCGCAGCGCCGATTGGGCCGTTCGCCGTCCGAGCCCGCCCGAACGGCAGCCCCGGGTGGGGCCGGTCGGCCGTCAGGCGGGTGCGAAGGCGCAGCGCCGCATGACGTCGTCCAGGGAGAGCCCGAGGACCTCGGCGAGGGCGGCCACGGTGAAGAAGGCCGGGGTGGGCGCCCGGCCGGTCTCGATCTTGCGCAGCGTCTCGGAGGAGAGACCGGCGCCGGCCGCGATCTCGACCATGCTGCGCGGGCCGCGCGCCTCGCGCAGCAGTGCGCCCAGGCGCTCGCCGCGCTCGCGCTCTTCGGGGGTGAGAGGGGTTCGGACCATGCCTCCATCCTACCCCGCCCCCAATAACTATCCCGTTACAGTTATACCGGTATAGTTATTGGCATGGTGGAACTGAAGACAGAACAGTCGATCGACGAGATGCGCGCCGCGGGCCGCGTCGTCGCGCACGCCCTGGCCGCCGTACGGCAGGCCGCCCGGGTCGGCAGCCGCATGCTGGACCTGGACGAGGTGGCCCGCGAGGTGCTGCGCGAGGCGGGCGCGTCCTCGCCCTTCCTCGGCTACCGGCCGCGGTTCGCGCCGGTGCCTTTCCCGGCCGTGATCTGCACCTCGGTCAACGACGCGATCGTGCACGGCATCCCCGGCGACTACCGCCTGCGCGACGGGGACCTGGTCAGCGTCGACTGCGGGGCGAAGCTCGGCGGCTGGGTCGGCGACGCGGCGGTCAGCTTCACCGTCGGCCGCGCCCGCCCCGCCGACCTGCGGCTCATCGAGACCGCCGAGGCGGCGCTCGCCGCCGCGATCGCCGTCGCGGTGCCCGGAAACAGGATCGGGGACATCGCCCACGCCATCGGTACGGTCTGCCGCGCCGCCGGATACGGCATCCCCGACGGCTTCGGCGGCCACGGCGTGGGCCGCACCATGCACGAGGACCCGGGCGTGCCCAACGAGGGCCCGCCGGGGCGCGGCGTGAAGCTGCGCCCCGGCATGGTCATCGCGATCGAGCCGATGCTGATCGCGGGCGGTACGGACGACTACACCTGCGACGGGGACGGCTGGACCCTGCGGACGGCCGACGGGAGCCGCGCCGCGCACGCGGAGCACACGGTCGCGATCACCGCCGACGGCCCGCGGATCCTCACCGCCCCGTAAGGCCGGCCACCCCTACGGCTTGCCGTACGGGTACACCACCATCGCCGAGCCCCCGCCCCGCCGGCTCGTCTCCGCGGCCGCCAGCCAGCGGCCGTCCGGCAGCCGCTGGACGCCGGTCGCGGCGCCGATCTCCGGATTCTGGCGGAAGCCGTGGCCGAGCGCCTCCAGTTCGGCGCGGAGCGGGCTGTTCCACAGTCCCGGTTCCAGTTCGGTGGTGGTCTGGTTGCGCTGGCTGGCCCGCGGCGCGGCGATGGCGTCGACCAGCGGCAGGTCCCGGTCCAGGTGGCCGGTCAGGGTCTGCAGCACGGTGGTGATGATGGTGGCGCCGCCCGGCGAGCCCACCGCGAGCACCGGTCGCCCGTGTTCCAGCACGATGGTCGGGGACATCGACGAGCGCGGCCGCTTGCCCGGGCCGGGCAGGTTCGGGTCCGGGACGCCGGGCGCGGCCGGCGCGAAGGAGAAGTCGGTCAGCTCGTTGTTGAGGAGGAAGCCGCGGCCGGGAACGGTGATCGCGCTGCCGCCGGTGGACTCGATGGTCAGGGTGTAGGAGACGACGTTGCCCCAGCGGTCGGCGACGGTGAGGTGCGTGGTGTTCTCGCCCTCGTACGTGGTCGGGGCGGCCTGCCCGGTGGTGGCGCACGGTACGGGCCGGCGCGGATCTCCGGGAGCCAGCGGGCTGGTCAGGGCCCGGTCCGGCTTGATGAGGCAGGCGCGCGAGTCGGCGTACTTCTGCGAGAGCAGTTCCCGCGTGGGCACGTCCTGCGCGGCCGGGTCGCCGACCCAGCGGCCCCGGTCGGCGAAGGAGATCCGGGAGGCCTCGATGAAGTGGTGCAGGTACCGCGCCTCGGAGAGCTTCGAGAGGTCGGTGCGCTCCAGGATGTTCAGCGCCTCCCCGACGGTGGTGCCGCCGGAGGAGGAGGGGGCCATGCTGTAGACGTCCAGGCCCCGGTAGGCCACCCGCGTCGGCGCCTGCCACTTCGTCTCGTACGCGCGCAGGTCGCCGGTCGTCAGATCGCCGGGCCGGACCGTGCGGGTGGCGGACGGGTCCACCGGGGGCGTGCGGACCGTCCGGACGATGTCCTCGGCGATGGGGCCCCGGTAGAGGGCGCCGGTCCCCTTGCGGCCGAGTTCGGCGTAGGTGGCGGCCAGATCCGGGTTCTTGAAGGTCGAGCCGACCACCGGCAGGGCCCCGCCGGGCAGGAAGAGCTTCGCGGTGTCCGGGAAGTCCTTGAACCGGTCCTGGTTGGCCTCGGTCTGGGCCCGGAAGGTGGGGTCGACGGTGAACCCGTCGCGGGCCAGCTTCTCGGCGGGGCGCAGGAGTTGGGAGAGCGGCCGGGTGCCCCAGGCGTCCAGGGCGCTCTTCCAGGTGGCGGGGGTGCCGGGGACGCCGACGCCCAGGCCGCTGGTCTGGCCCTCGGCGAAGGGGATGGGAGCGCCGTTCTCCTGGAACAGGCCGGCGGTGGCCGAGGCGGGGGCGGTCTCGCGGCCGTCGATGGTCTGCACCCGCCGGGACCTGGCGTCGTAGTGGACGAAGTAGCCGCCCCCGCCGATCCCGGCCGAGTACGGCTCGGTGACCCCGAGCGCGGCGGCGGTGGCGATCGCGGCGTCCACGGCGTTGCCGCCGGAGCGCAGGACGGCGATCCCGGCCGCGGAGGCGTCGGCGTCGACGCTGGCGACGGCCCCGCCGTAGCCGGTGGCGACGGGCACCTTCGGCGGTGTCTCCACGGTGGGCGGGGAGGCGGCCCCCGTGGAGACGAGCGCTCCGGCGAGAGCGACGAGCGCCAACTGACGTGCGGTGGGACCACGCATCCGGTTCCTCCAGTCGACTGCCTGTCAGACGTAGGTTCGGCAGCCTAACTTCGCGGCACGGTGTCACGGCACCCCCCGCGTCAAGGAGGGCGGGTGACGGCTACCATCCGCCGCATGAACGACGACGTGCGCAACATCGTGCTCGGGGTGATAGCCACGGCCTTCAGCGGCGGATTCGGCTGGTTCACCCGGACCTACCTGTGGCGCCGCACGCTGCGCCGCAAGCAGGCCTTCTTCGGCCTGCCGACCGGCTCGGACTGCCTGTTCGTGGTCAACCGGCACATGAGCGGTAACGAGGGCTCGGTGCACCGCAAGGACGCCTTCGCGCTGCTGGAGATAGCCGGACTGATCAAGGACTGCGGGGCCAACCTCCAGATCGTCACCCACGACGGAGCCCGGCAAGGCTTCGGCGAGCGCGCCGAGTTCTGTGTCGGCGGACCCGTCTCCAATGCCCGCACGGCGGCGCATCTGACCTCCATGCTGCCCGGAGTGCGGTTCGACGTCACCCGTGAGCCCACTCCGGAGCGGGGCGCGATCACCGTCGACGGGGAGACGTACCGCTGGCAGAGGGGCCTGGTCGAGCACGTACTGCTGGCCCGGCTGACGGCGGGGGCCGGGACGCGTCCGGTGTTCCTGCTGGTGGGCCAGACCGCCAACAGCAATCACGCCGCGGCCCGTTATCTGGCCAAACACCACGAGCGGTTGGCCCGCACCTACGGTGGGGACGCCTTTTGCATCCTGCTCAAGGTGATCAACTCCGACGCCTACGGCCCGGACGTGACCGAGCTGGTGGCGGACGTCACCGAGGCGGCCCGGACACCCGCAGCGGCAGCCGTGTGATCCCGTTGATGAAGTTCGACACCAACCGCCGTGGCGGACCGGCCAGTTCGGGCGCGGGCATGGCGGTACGCCACTCCTCGTAGAGGGTGCGCAGCTGGAGCCGGGCGAAATGGGCTCCCAGGCAGACGTGCGGGCCGTCACCGAAGGAGACGTGCGGGTTGGGCGACCGGCCGGGATCGAGCCGCTCGGGGTGGGCGAAGACGCGTTCGTCGTGGTTGGCCGAGGCGTGGAAGACCACCACCTTGTCCCCGGCGCGGATGCGGACTCCGGCGAGTTCGGTGTCGCGGGCGGCGGTGCGGCGGAAGGTGAGCACCGGCGGGTGGACGCGCAGGAGTTCCTCGACCGTCCGGTCCACCGCGGCCAGGCCGTCGGCGAAGTGCCGGTACGCGTCCGGGTTCCGGGCGAGGGCGAGCAGGCCGCCGGGCGCCGCGGCGCGCACGGTGTCGTTGCCCGCGACGGTGAGCAGGAAGAAGAACATCTCCAGCTCCCCCGGTTCGAGTCCGGCCCGCGCGAGCGCCGTCATCACGTCGTCCCCGGGATGCGCGCGCTTGTGGACGGCCAGCTCCCGGGCGTAGCCGAACATCTCGCCGAGCAGGGCCGGGGAGCGCGGGTTCAGCGGCTTGCCGTCCGGGCCGGGCAGGGGCGCGGGCGCGTCCTCGGGGTCCTGGTAGCCGATGACCCGTACGGTCCACTCCAGCAGCAGGCCCCGGTCGGCGGCCGGGACGCCGAGCAGGTCGGTGAGGTTGATCAGGGCGTACTCGTCGGTGACGGTCCGCACCAGGTCGGCGGTCCCGTCCTCGGCCCCGTCGCGGGCGGCGGCGAGCAGCGTACGGGCGCGCTCGCGGGCCCGGTCCGCGAAGGCGTCGACGCGGGCGGGGGTGAAGGCGCGGGCCACCAGGCGGCGCAGCCGACCGTGACCGCCCGCTTCCTTGTCGGGGTCCTGGTTGAGCATGGTGCGCCGCAGGAACGGCAGGTCGGCCGGGTCGGGGTCGCGGATCTGGGTGGCGCCCAGCCAGGAGGAGTACGTGCCGTGGTCGCGCAGCACCCGTACGACGTCGGCGTGGCGGGTGACCGCCCAGAAGCCGGGTCCGGCGGGCCAGCCCTGGACTTCCGGCTCGTCCTGCCAGGCCACCGGGTACCGCTCGCGCAGCAGCCGGTAGCGCGCGTGCGGGATGCCCTCGGCGTAGAGGCGCGGATCGAAGACGTCGGGGACGTCGGCGGGGCGTTCCATGGTCCACACGGTGGTGGCAGAGCGGGCGCGTCCGCAAGACGGCGTGGCGGTCAGCCGCCGTGCCCGAGCCCGCTCCGGCGCCCGCTCCGGCGCCCGGTCCGGGTCGGCCCGAGCGACGGGAGACGTCTCGCCTCCGTCGCCTACAGCGGCCCGAAGCGGTAGCCGAGGCCCCGCACCGTCTGTATGTAGCGGGGGCTGCCCCCGGGATCCTCGACCTTGTGGCGCAGGCGGCGCACGCAGGCGTCGACGAGCCGCGCGTCCGCGTGGTAGCTGTGCTCCCACACGTACTCCAGCAGCTGCCGGCGGGAGAAGACCTGCTCGGGCCAGGCGGAGAGGTGGAGCAGCAGCTTGATCTCGCTGGGGGCGAGGGCGAGGCGCTCGCCGTTCTTGGCGACGGTCATCCCGGCGCGGTCGATGGCGAGTTCCCCGTGGTGGCGCACCTCGGGACGGCCGACGGGGTCCGCGAGGCGGCGCAGTACGGCTTTGATGCGGGCCTCGACGACCTCGGTGCGGGCGGGCTTGACGATGTAGTCGTCGGCGCCCGCCTCCAGCCCGACGACGATGTCGGCGTCGTCGCCGCGCGCGGTGAGCATGATGACCGGGATCTCGCTCGTCTCGCGGATCCGGCGGCAGACGTCCACGCCGTTGATCCCGGGCGGCATGTGGTCGAGCAGGACCAGCTCGGGGTGGAAGCTCCCCATGAGGGCGAGCCCGGCCTCCCCGGTCCCGGCGGCGCGCACGTCGTGACCGCGGCGGCGCAGCCCGAGCCCCACTCCTTCCCGGATGGAAGGGTCGTCCTCGATCAGCAGTACGCGTGGCATCCGGTCAGTATCCCAGGGTGTTTCATATGGTTCCTCCCGCTAACGGCCGATTCTGCGCCGCGCGGAGTCCAACAGGTCGGTGATCTCCGTCAGGCCCAGCGGCCTGGCAAGGAGGACGACGACCAGCACGATGGCGGCGGTTCCCGCCCCGGCCGCGGCGAACTCGCCGAGGCCCTCGGCGGCGCGGGCGGCCACGTATCCGGCCGCGGCGGCCGGCAGGCAGGCGGCCGACAGCCGCAGGTGGGTCCCGAGCGCGGTGGCGCGACGCCCGGTGCGGCTCTCCTCGCGCGGGCCGAGCCTGCGGGCCAGGGCGTACGCGGTCACGGCGGCGCCCGCCATGAAGGCGACCGAGGAGGCCGCCGCCATGCCGGTGACCGCCCACCGCAGCGGCAGCAGGAAGTACGCGGCGGCGGACAGGCCGGCGTTCAGCGCGACGATGACCAGGTTCAGGAAGAACGGGGTCCGGGCGTCCGAGAGAGCGTAGAAGCCGCGCGAGAGCACGTACTGGGCGGAGAAGGCGATCAGGCCGGGTGCGAAGGCGATGAGCATGCCCGCCATGGCCTCGACCTGGTCGGGGGTGGCGCGGCCGTACCCGAACACGCAGTCCGTGACCCAGGGGGCCAGCACGGCGAAGACCGTGGTGGCGGGCACGACGAGGGCGGCGCTGGAGCGCAGCGCGTACGAGACGTCCTTGCGGACGGTGGTGAGGTTACCCTCGGCGGCGGCCGAACTCATGCGGGGCATCAGGGCGGTGACCAGGGAGACGGTGATGATGCCCTGCGGCACGATCCACAACTGGTAGGCGTTGGTGTAGGCGGCGTAGCCGTAGTCCTTCGCGTGGTATCCGACGGTGGTGGAGAGCCGGGTCACCACCCAGTAGGCGATCTGGTTGGTGAACACGAGCATGACCAGCCAGCCCGCGTTGCGCAGCGGGCGTGTGAGGCCGCTGCCGCGCCAGTCGAAGCGGGGGCGCCAGCGGAAGCCGGCCGCGCGCAGCGAGGGGATCAGGGCGAGTGCCTGGATCACGATGCCGGCGGTGGTGCCGATGCCCAGGAGCCGCGTCTCGGCGGCGGTGAGGGTGTCGGAGGGGCCGTGGGAGGCGTGGAGGAAGAGCCCGAACACACCGATGACGACGAGGTTGTTCAGGACCGGGGTCCACATCATCGCGCCGAACCGGCCGCGCGCGCCCAGCACCTGGCCGAGGAGGGTGAAGAGCCCGTAGAAGAGGATCTGTGGGAGGCAGAAGCGGGCGAGGGCGACGGTGGTGCTGTACTCGGCCCCGGTGTACTCGGTGTACGCCCCGATGATCAGCGGGGTGCCCGACACGGCGACGGCGGTGAGCACCACGAGCGCCAGGGTGCAGGCGGTCAGCAGCCGGTCGGTGTACGCGGCCCCGCCGTCCTCGTCCTCCTTGGCGGCCCGGATCAGCTCGGGCACGAGGACGGCGTTGAGCGCGCCGCCGACCAGCAGCATGTAGAGGATGTTCGGGACGGTGTTGGCAACGGCGTAGCTGTCGCCGAGCAGCCCTGTGGTGAGCGCCGCGACGACGACGGCGGAGCGGACGAAGCCGGTGGCCCGGGAGACGAGGGAACCGGCCGCCATGAGGGCGCCGCTGCGCAGGACCGAGGTCCTCTTCTCCGGTCCGGGCGCGGCCGTGGCAACGGCGGCGGTGGCGGCTGTGGGGGCGGTCGCGGCCGCGGTGCCGTTCATCCGGCCGACCCTACAGCGGTGCTGGAATGCGCGGAGAAAAGGACATTTTCCCGCTCCTTGTGCAACCGAAAGCCGTCCCGGTCGCTCCTTCCCTACGGACGATCATTACTTCGGAGGGGTTTCCTTGAGCCGTACACGCCGCACGCGCCGCAGCTTCCGTCACGCCGTACTGGCGGGCACCGCCGTGCTGGCCACCGCCGCACTGACCGCCTGCGGGGGCCCGTCGAGCGCTGCGCCCGACGGCAAGGCGGAGATGAAGCAGAAGCCGGCGATGGCGGTTTCGGTGAATCTCACGGGCGATCAGGTCAAGGCGGGCGAGCCCGTCAAGGTGACCGTCGCCGACGGCAAGCTCGCGCTGGTGAAGGTGACGGACGGCAAGGGCGGGGAGCTGCCCGGACAGATATCCGCCGACGGGAAGTCCTGGACCTCGGAGCGCAACGCCTCGCCGGGCACCGACTACAAGGTCGAGGCGCAGAACACCGACAGCCAGAGCGCGAGCAGCCAGTTCAGGACCTCGCCGGCGGACAAGGTGAACAAGGTCTCCATCAACGTGTCCAAGGGCAGCACGGTGGGCGTGGCCATGCCGGTCTCGCTCGTCTTCGACAACCCGGTGAAGAACAAGGCCGAGGTCGAGAAGCAGCTGAAGGTCACCACCTCGGACAACACCGAGGGCTCCTGGGGCTGGTTCAAGGACTACTCGGGCAAGGACCGCGTGGACTGGCGGCCGAAGGAGTACTGGAAGTCCGGCACTGACGTCAAGGTCGACATGAAGCTGAACGGCGTGGACTCCGGCCAGGGCGGCGGGCTCTTCGCCCGCGACTACACCACCGAGTTCAAAATAGGCAAGGACCGCCGGATGGAGGTCAGCCTCGACACCAAGACGATGTCGGTGACCGAGGGCGGCCAGGTGGTCAGGACGATCCCCGTCTCGGCCGGCACTCCGGGCGGCAAGAAGGCCTCCTGGTCCGGGAAGATGGTGCTGATGTCGAAGGAGGGCACCATCCGGATGGATTCCCAGACGGTGGGCCTGGGCGACGCCTACGACAAGATGGTCGACTTCTCGATGCGGCTGACCTGGTCGGGCATGTACGCGCACGCCGCGCCGTGGAACGCCGCCAACTTCGGCCGCGCCAACGCCAGCTCGGGCTGCGTGGGCATGAGCGACGCCGACGCGAAGTCCTTCTACGCCGACGTACAGGTCGGCGACCCGTTCGAGGTCGTCGGCAGCGGCTCCAAGGGCAACGCCGACCTCGGCAACGGCTACGGCGAGTGGAACCTGTCGTGGGACGCCTGGAAGGCCAAGAGCGCCGTGAGCGGGACCACCCAGAACGGCTGAGCCGCGAGCAGACTGACTCTCGTTCAATTGTTACCACTGCGTAACCTACTGGCGGGTTACCCCCAGTAAGCCCCTCCCGTTACCGTCGGGTCACTTTGATGATCCCGGCGTACGCGAGGAGCGATTGATGAGACGCACCACCACCGCCGCAAGCGTGGCGGCCGTGCTGGCGGCAGCCGCCCTGGGCCTGGCCCCCCACCAGGCCCAGGCGGCGCCCGCATCGGCCACGGCCGCCACCGCCGACGCCTCGCCGGAGCTGCGCTTCCACGACATCCCGGGCTCCGGAGGCATCACCCTCAAGGGCAACGTCTTCACCCCCGCGGGCGCCGAGGCGGGCCGGACGTACCCCCTGATCGTGCTGCCCACCAGCTGGGGCATGCCGCAGATCGAATACATCGCCCAGGCCAGGAAGCTCGCCGACTCCGGCTACGTCGTGGTCAGTTACACCTCCCGCGGCTTCTGGCTCTCCGGCGGCCACATCGAGGTGGCCGGCCCGCCCGACATCGCCGACGTCTCCGCCGTCATCGACTGGGCCCTCGCCCACAGCCCCGCCGACGCGGACCGCGTCGGCCTCGGCGGAGTCTCGTACGGCGCCGGCATCAGCCTGCTGGCCGCCGCGCACGATCCGCGCGTCAAGGCCGTGGTCGCGCTCAGCGGCTGGGCCGACCTCATCGAGTCCATCTACTCCGGCCGCACCCAGCACCTCCAGGCCGCCGCGATGCTCGGCGCCGCCGGCTACCTCACCGGTCGCCCCAGCCCCGAATTCCAGGGAATCCTCGGCGATTTCCTCGGCTCCAGGCTGGAGAACGAACAGGCCATGATCGACTGGGGCAGGAAGCGCTCGGCCGTCGAGAAGGTCGACCGGATCAACGCCAACGGCGCCGCGGTCATGATGGGCAACGCCTGGGGCGACACCATCTTCCCGCCCAACCAGTACGCCGCGTTCTTCGAGAAGCTGACCGGCCCCAAGCGCCTGGAACTGCGCCCCGGCGACCACGCCACCGCCGAGGCCGGCGGCCTGCTCGGCCTGCCCAACGACACCTGGACCAACGCCCACCGCTGGTTCGACCGCTACCTCAAGGGCGAGCGCAACGGCGTCGACACCGAGGCGCCGGTACAGATCAAGTCCCGTAGCGCGGAGGGCTACGAGGGCTACGCCGACTGGAAGTCGGTCGGCGCGGGCGGCACCGAGAAGCTCGCCCTCTCCGACAGCGAACACCTCTTCGCCAACGTCGACTCCGGAGCCAACGGCGGCATCATCTTCCTCTCCAGCGTCCTGGACCAGTTCGCCAAGGCGCCCCCGGCCGCCTCCATCCCGCTCCTCCCCCGCTCCTTCGCCGCCGTCTGGCAGTCCGGGCGCTACGAGGAGGCGCGCCGGGTGCGCGGCACGGTCAAGGTGCACACCACCGTCACGCCCACCAAGGGCGACGGCACCTTCGTCGCCTACCTCTACGACGTCGGCCCGCTCGGCATCGGCAAACTGGTCAGCAACGCCCCCCACACCTTCCACGGAAAGACCCCCGGGCAGGCCTTCGGGGTGGACCTGGAGCTCTTCTCCACCGCCTATGACGTGCCCGAGGGCCACCGGCTCGCCCTCGTCATCGACACCGTCGACCCGCTCTACATCGAGCACAACCCCACCGGCGCGCAGCTGACCTTCTCCTCGCCGCGCACCGATCCCTCGTACGTCTCGGTGCCGCTGCGCGAGCAGTGATCCACGGCTGCTGCCGGGCGGGCGTGGCTCTTCGGAGCTACGGGTGACCCGGCAGCACCGGCCCCGGTTCGGCCGGGGCGACCTCCACGGCCTTGGTCTTGTAGCTGCGCCGCTCCTGCTTGGCGACCCAGGTGGCGAACCAGGACAGCAGCATGCACATCCCGATGTAGATCGGTGAGATGACCAGCACGACGGGGATGAAGGGCAGGTCGTAGTCGAGGTTGGAGGCGATCAGCTTGCCCGCGTGCAGGAACTCCTCGTAGGTGATGAGGAAGCCGAGCGAGGTGTCCTTCAGGGCCACGACCAGCTGGCTGATGATCGTCGGCAGCATCGCCCGGACGGCCTGCGGGGCGAGGACGAAAGTCATGACCTGTGTCTTGCGCATGCCCAGTGCGTACGCCGCCTCGCGCTGGCCCCTCTCCACCGAGTTGATGCCCGAACGGAAGACCTCGGCCAGCACGGACCCGTTGTACAGGGTCAGCCCCGCGACCAGCGCGGGCAGCGGCTGGACCTTCAGCGCGACGAAGATGAAGAAGATCATCACCAGCACCGGCATGGCCCGGAAGAACTCCACGCACAGCGTCGACAGCCAGCGCAGCGGCCGGTGGACCGAGAGCCGGCCGGTGGCGAGCACCGCTCCGAGCACGAGCGAGAGCACCGAGGCGTAGGCGAAGGCCTTGAGCGTGTTCCACAGGCCCTTGAGCAGCAGCTCCTGGATGCCCTCGTAGGCGAACGGGCGCCACTTCTCGGCGGTGAACTGGCGGGTGTCGAAGAGCAGGTAGAGGATCCACGCCAGCAGGCACAGGATCACCACCGTCGAGGCGATCCCGTAGAGGAAGTGGCGGCGCTGGGCCCGGGGGCCCGGGATGTCGTAGAGGGCGGTGGACCCCAGGTCCCCGTGCAGCGCGTGCGCGGTCATCGGGCGACTCCGAAGCGCTTCTCCAGCACGTTGAAGAGCGCGCTGATGGACAGGGTGATGATCAGGTAGCCCACGGCGATCCAGATGAAGGTCCAGATGATGCTGTAGCCCAGCTCGTTGAGCGTCTTGTACGTGCCCAGCAGCTCGGTGACGCTGAACGCGCCGGCGATCGCGGAGTTCTTGGCGAGCGCGATCAGTGTGGAGCCGATGGGCGGGATGACGGAGCGGAAGGCCTGCGGCAGCACCACCGCGCCCAGCGTCTGCCGGAAGGACATGCCGAGGCTGCGGGCGGCCTCGCCCTGGCCCTTGGGCACGGTGTTGATTCCCGAGCGCAGCGCCTCGCAGATGAAGGCGGAGGTGTAGCAGCCGAGCGCGAGGACGGCGAAGAGCTGGAAGGGCAGGACCAGCCCGAAGCGCGGCAGGCCCAGCAGTACGGCGAAGAAGAGCAGGGTGAGCGGGGTGTTGCGCAGCACGGTCACCCAGACCGTGCCGAAGGCCCGGAAGGAGCCGACGGGCGCGACCCGGAAGGAGGCCATCACGAAACCCAGGACCATCGCGAGCAGGGAGGCGTAGACGGTCAGTTCGACGGTGCCGAGGAAGCCCTTCCCGTAGAGGGAGAAGTTCTCGGTGAGTACGTCCATGGCGGTGCCCTCTCCCTCAGCTCGCCGGGTAGCGGTCGATGGGCGGCGGCGTGGGCGCGGGCTCGCCCGACAGGCCGAGCGTGGCCTCGAAGGCCTTCTTCCAGTCGCCGTTCTTCTCGTGCTTCTCCAGGGCGTCGTCGAGGGCGAAGCGCAGCGCGTTGTCGGCGCGCGGGACGCCGATGCCGTAGGGCTCCTCGGAGAAGGGCTCGCCCACCACCTTCAGCTCCTCGGGGACCTTGGCGGCGTAGCCGAGGAGGATGGAGTCGTCGGTGGAGACGGCGTCGACCTGGAAGGTGAGCAGGTTGTCCACGCAGACCGAGTAGGTGTCATAGGCGACCAGGACCGCCTTCGGGAACTCCCTCTGGAGGCGCTGGTAGGGGGTGGAGCCGGCGGCCGAGCAGACCTTCTTGCCCGCCAGGTCCTGGGGGCCGTTGATGTCCTTCTCGCTCTTGCGGACCAGCAGGGACTGGCCGGCCATGAAGTAGGGGCCCGCGAAGCCGACCTGCTTCTTGCGGTTGTCGTTGATCGTGTAGGTGCCCACGTAGTAGTCGATCTGGCCGTTCTGCAGAGCGGTCTCGCGGTTCGCGGAGGCGATCGTCCGGAACTCGATCGTCTTGGGGTCGAAGCCGAGGGAGGCCGACATCATCTTGGCGATCTCGATGTCGAAGCCGGTGTAGGCGCCGCCGGCCGGGTCCTTCTCCCCCAGGTACGGCTGGTCCTCCTTGGCGCCGACCACGAGGTGGCCGCGTCGCTCGGCCTTGCGCCAGGTGGGGGATTCGGGGAGCCTGAAGCCGGTGGCGACCTGGTAGACGGGCAGGTCCTCGGCCTGCGGCCCCTTGACGGGAGGGCTGCCGGACTTGCCGCAGCCGGTGGTGGAGACGGTGCTTGCGAGCAGGACCAGCAGGAGGGCGCCCAGTGCGCGGGTGTGCTTCATCGGGCGGGCCCCTCAGTGCTTGAGGATCTTGGAGAGGAAGTCCTTGGCCCGGTCGCTCTCGGGGGCGGTGAAGAACTCCTCGGGGGTGCGGTCCTCGACGACCCTGCCGTCGGCCATGAAGACGACGCGGTTGGCCGCGGAGCGGGCGAAGCCCATCTCGTGCGTGACGACCACCATGGTCATCCCTTCCCGGGCGAGCTGCTGCATGACCTCCAGCACCTCGTTGATCATCTCCGGGTCGAGCGCCGAGGTCGGCTCGTCGAACAGCATGACCTTCGGGTCCAT